>PTKD01000153.1 GCA_002938115.1 Alphaproteobacteria bacterium MarineAlpha9_Bin7
GGCCTCAAGGGCGATTGAAGTGTCCATACCGTTTAGTAACCGGTAAAGGAAGGCACCCGCTATCAAACCAACCAGAAACAGAAGCCGCCAATCGAGATCATTAGGTTTTCCCGGTGCAACGATCCCGTGCACGATTCCGCTTATGCCGGCAACACGGCCATTCACTGCAAGCAGGAGAACCGCCGAAAGACCTATAAGTACCCCCCCGGCAAGTGCTGAGAGGGGCGTGAAGTTATGGATTTCCATTAATCTCACTTTCCACTTTTTGCGCCTATGTTTTGCGACTCCATACTGACTCTGGCTTACTTGCGTGGAGAATAGGGTGATGGCGATAGTATCATGGAGCGCATTTCTTCAATTAGTGGTCCCGCGTATCCAAGGAACTTTTTCCATACTGGGTCGGCCTGTGAGCCTGCTCGCGCCTCCATCCGTTCCTGCCAACTCTTGTAGGACCAAAGGTGTGTGATTTCGTTTGGATCTGGAAAATCATTAATCCAAAGACCGAGGTTGCGTGAGTATTTTTCGCGTGCCGGCATTGCCTCGGCCATGCGTTCTGTCCATTCAAGGGCCTTTCCTGGCTTCACACGGTACGTGCGCAATTCATGAAAGTTGTTGTCGCCTTCTGGTTCCTTCATGGCCAGCACTGGGCGCAATATGCGAATTTCTTGCCTCAGGATGTTGGGCCGTATTAGTGGGACATATTCTTCGCGCCATGCTGGCAGTGCGGCAAGCTCCCCGCGTAGACGCTGCATTTCACTCACACTTTCGAAACCCCATAAATGAATGTACTGGTTGAGTGTCCCTATCTCGCTTGACCAATGTCCCTCGAGCTTGCCATAACTATCCCCACCTCTAATTCGTCGCGCTACCGTCCCGCTTGCTTCTAGCGCTTTGTTTATCGAGCCGGGTTTCAACGTATACATCCTAAGTTCGTGGATCATGAATCTAGTTCCTGACGCGGTAATCTAAGTTTTGCCAAAGTTTATGGGCACTTTCCAATTTAGACAATGAGGATGCTATTCAAGCTAAAGGGTTGGTGATTTTACGAGATATTTATTGTTGGTCACCTAGTAAGGGTTCGTGTTTGGTGAAATCCGTGGCTGCATCGATCATGGTTGTAAAAATGGCCCCTTGATCGGATAGAGTCTTGATCAGCTCTTCCAAGATCATCATTCGGTGGCCACGGCCGATAACGAACGGATGAAACGTATACGTGAGTACGCCCCACTGTTCATTCCGGCACATA
The DNA here is from genome assembly GCA_002938115.1 of Alphaproteobacteria bacterium MarineAlpha9_Bin7. GTDB lineage: Bacteria > Pseudomonadota > Alphaproteobacteria > UBA7887 > UBA7887. The sequence continues at coordinate 1,247 of PTKD01000153.1, forward strand.
TACACAAAGTCATCTACCCAATTTTTTAACACCTCACGAGCAGTGGACAATCCGGGCAATATAGAGGTGCCGCTCCGAACGAATTCGAAATAAGGGTAGTCATCTAGTGTCCAGCTAACGGGCATTTCGATCAAATCCGTCGTGGCGCCAAATTGCACTGACCCCTCGCTCGTTATCACGTCACCATGGCGCGCCCTATATGGGTGATGGTCGTGGCCCATCATACTGCTGTCGTAAAGGAAGTGATTTTCAAGTAGCAACTCGACTGTATGTGGGCTTAAGTCCCAGGATGGTGAACGATAACCACTGGCGTGATGGCCACACAGCTCATATATGGCATCGTTGGCGCGTTTGAGTTCCTCGGCCTCTGTGTCTCGGTTTAATTTTGCAGGTGGCGTATGTGTCCATCCATGGTGTCCAATCTCGTGCCCGGCATCGATCACCCGTCGGCAAATATCGGGGTAGGTAACAATGGTGACACCAGGAATAAACCAGGTGGAGCGAATGTTGTATTTTGCTAACAATGTCAGAATTCTTTTCGCTCCAATGGCTCCAAATTCACCTCTTGATAAAGGTGTTGGCGTGGTGAGGCCACGCGCAATCCAACCTGACATGGCATCAAAATCGAAACTTAGGCAAGCAAGGTGACGGGACATGATACGCCCTCCAGTTTTAAGTCATCCGTGATGGCACCATTGTTTGCTGAGACGCGCTCAAGCGTCTCCCTCTAGAGAGTTCATAAAGCACGTCCATAACCGCGGGGTAAGGGGTGTCAGTGGGACTTTTCCGTGTTTCATGGGTTTCACGAGTTCATTCACGTTACCGGGCGCATTACCGTTAAAACTCACTTCAATGGCTTACTTTAAGAGTTCTCTAAGCTCTTCTACTATCCGATCTTGTGACGGAATTGCATAACGTTCTAGCTCATCGTTGTACGGTATTGGCGCGTCAGGTGCGCCTAGCCGGGCTATGGGTGCATCGAGATAATCGAAAGCTTTTTCAACTACAGTCGCTGCCACCTCGGCTCCAAATCCGCCCTGTCGACAGGCTTCATGTACTATTAAAAGGCGGTTTGTCTTCCGTACCGAATTAAGAATGACGTCTTCATCTAAAGGTTTCAGCGTGCGAGGGTCAACCACTTCTACACTAATTCCTTCACGCTCTAATTGTTGTGCCGCCCCGATTGCTCGTGGCACCATTGCCGAGGTTGCCACTACAGTAACATCGCTTCCCTCACATTTTATGTCGGCCTTCCCAATTGGAATTGCGTATGGCGATTCCGGGACTGGTGCCGGTTGTCCCAAATACAGCAGTTTTTGTTCGAGAAAGATAACCGGATTGTCATCGCGAATTGCAGCAGTGAGCAGACCCTTTGCGTCATACGGTGTGGACGGGGCTAGCACTACCAAACCGGGTATGTGGGTGAACCACGCTTCCAGACTTTGGCTATGCTGTGCGGCAAGCCGTATACCACCGCCCTGCGGCCCACGAACCACTAATGGAACGTTTGGTCCGCCGCCTAGCATGTAGCGAAATTTTGCGGCCTGATTAACGATCATATCCATGGTTAATGCTACGAAATCAAATATTTGGATTTCAACTATTGGGCGCATGCCAGCTACTGCAGCACCAACGCCGCAGCCGACAAATGTTGCTTCTGAAATTGGTGTGTCACGGACTCGATCACCGCCAAAGGATTCGAATAATCCTTTTGATACCTGGAATATACCGCCAGTTTCAGCGACGTCCTCGCCCATCAAGATGACCCGTTCATCTCGGTCCATTTCTTGGTGCATGGCTTCATTTAATGCTTCGTTATAGTGGAGTTCCCGCGTCACTCCCTTTATGCCTGGTTCTTCGTGCTGAATGTGTGGGGCGTAGACTGCGCCTTCCATTATCTGGACAGTGGGTTGGGGACTACTGGTTCCAAATTCCACCGCGGTTGCTAATTCACTGTCTACATTGTTGCCTATTTCCGCGATCCGTTTTTCCGTGACTACCTTGTCGGAGACAAGCATCTCTTCCATGCGGGCTATAGGGTCGCGTTCCATCCACTTGTCGAATTCTTCTTTAGGCCGGGGATCACGTAAATTTGCGCGCATGGAGTGTTGCCCCCAGCGATATGTCATAGCCTCAATTAGGGTGGGTCCTTCACCGGCACGAGCTCGTTCAACAGCCTCCCGAACCACCAAATAAACCTCGGCAACGTCGTTTCCGTCAATGGTCATGCTTGGGATTCCATAAGCATCACCGCGCATCGCAACTTGGGGGACTGCTGTCGTAGCTTTGTAGGATGTGCTAAGAGCATATTGGTTGTTTTCGCAGACGAAGATCAGAGGCAGGCTCCATACTGCTGCTAAGTTCATAGATTCGTGAAATACGCCCTGATTATTGGCGCCGTCACCAAAAAAAGTTACGGCAACATGATTCTCTCCGCGCAATTTATTCGCCAGAGCGGCGCCAGTTGCTAACGGCATTCCGGCGCCGACAATGCCGTTCGCTCCTAGTATGTTAAGTTCCATGTCCGCGATATGCATGGATCCGCCAAGTCCGCGACAATATCCTGTTTCACGGCCCATCAATTCGGCCATCATGCGATCAACCTTGGCCCCCTTAGCGATGCAATGGCCATGCCCCCGATGGTAACTGGCGATGAAGTCCTCGTTGCGCAAATTGGCACAAACCGCGGAGGCAATAGCTTCTTGCCCCATATAGCTATGAGCTGTTCCCTTAATCACACCATCGTTAAAAAGTTCGCTGGTGCGTTGCTCAAATGCTCTGATACGACGCATGGTGGTGTAAAGCTCTTCAAGCGTCTCCGTCGGAAGCTGTGTATTTTTGGACAATGTCTTGCGACTTTGTTGGTACGAACTTTGATTTGAGGATACGTTTTTATTAGCGGTAGTCATGATAATCGTGGTCGACGGTGGTCCGTCGCCTCCCATACCTATGCGGCTCTAGGTACTGTACCACAATCGTTGGCTCACTAGACAGACGCAGAGTTTCGCGCATGGAAAGTAGTCCAGGTCACGCCGCGGTTTTGTGTTTCGTGAAATGAAAAGGAAACTAAAACAGTCAAGGGCGGTCACGGCAGAGGTTTGCCGTTATTTTCTGAGATTTGTGCCTTAACACGGTATCGATTCGCTTATTACAGTGGTGTCACGTAAATATTAAACCGGCTTGGAAAAATCCCAAGATCTCCCTGGTGCGGCTTCAAAGAGGCGTTTGGTGTAATCGTGGTCTGGGTCCATGAAAATACGCGATACAGGCCCCTGTTCTACGATTTCTCCTTGGTACATGACGGCAATATTGTCGCAGATTTGGGCAGCAACGCGAAGGTCATGGGTGATAAACAATACAGCAAGGTCGAAACGCGCCTGCATGTCAGAAAGTAAATTTAGTACTTGCGCCTGAACAGAAACATCCAACGCTGAAACAGGTTCATCTGC
>PTKD01000154.1 GCA_002938115.1 Alphaproteobacteria bacterium MarineAlpha9_Bin7
GATGAAGTCCAATCCTTTCTTGTTGAAAGACGTGTTCGTTGTATTCCGGCTCACATTTTTTTATCCCTACCGCCGTGCGACTTCCAACGAAGTATATATATTCTTGCCCATCAAAGACCTGTTCCATTCCAAGAAAGGGCATCAGATTCTTATAAAACTTCTTACATTCCTCCCATCTACTCACGTTGATTACTATATGAGCCATCCCATTGAGTTTAATCACGTCTGCTATCCTTATGTTAAAAAGGTAAAACTAGACCACCGCAAACCACACTACTGTTAGCACTATCCAACAAGGTAGTTTGCTTGATGACCCCGCTTGGCAAAAGGCGGGGTTGTTCTTATGTGAAAACCATTTTTGTGGTTGCCAATTGGTTGCCAAGAGCCCGGACCGAAAAGTCCTATTCCTCTAACCTATCGAAAAGATGGTGGGCGCGGCTGGGTTTGACCCAGCGACCCCCGCCATGTGAAGACGGTGCTCTTCCGCTGAGCTACGCGCCCGCTGGTCTTGATTGCCATTAAATCGGAAGGCAAATGTCTGTCAACCTTTGGGAGGCAGGGAATTATTCGACGACATTCTTCTAAGGGCCGGGATCAACTCATCGAAGTGGTCAATCACTGCGTCAGCACCCAAGTCATGCGGTGCTATTTCGGTATATCCGAAGGTTACTGCAATGGCTGGTATGCCAGCGGCATGCGCTGCGTGGATATCTGTGATGCTATCACCGACCATGGTCGCCGAGGCCACGCCGCTGCCTGAAAGTTCAATTGCTGCACGGATAGGTGCTGGGTCGGGTTTAGCTGTTGCCAGACTATCTCCGCCAACAATACCAACAAAAAAGTGTTTGAGCGCAAGTCCTTCAAGAATCGCAACGCTCATTTCGTGCGATTTATTGGTGCAAACGGAGAGAGGATGCCCCATTTCCTTAAGTTGAATCAAGGCTTCCACTACTCCAGGAAAGGGCTTGGTGCGATCCATATAGCAAGCGCGATAGTGATCCAAAAAACGGGACCTCATTCCCTCGGGTAGTTCTTTTTCAACCTGAATTCCTGCTCGCAAAAATCCTTGTTTTATCATGCTAATGGCCCCTTTCCCGACCATGGTCCGAACGGAGGTGAGGGGCAATCTTTGGCAGCCTTCTTCCTCCAACAATGCATTTAAGGCGGCAGCCAGATCGGGCGCCGTGTCTAGTAGTGTGCCATCCAGGTCAAAAATCACTGGGCCAGGGGTAGAATTCATGAGTCCGCCTTCAAAAATTCCGAGGTCTACTTGCATGTGACATTTTGGTTTCTCTCTTATACCTTAATTCTATGGAAGATAATTGGACACAGAGAGAGGCCTCATCGCCGTTTGCGGTGGTCCTTCTGGCGGCGGGTAAGGGCACACGGATGAATTCGTCCTTGCCCAAGGTGATGCATTCTTTGGGTGGCCAGCCAATGGTTAGCCATATCCTCCGAACGGTTGAGACTTTGTCGCCTGACCGTATTGTGGTCGTAATTGGCCCTGAAATGGAGAATGTGGCGGCAGCAGTTGCGCCCCATGTGACAGTGGTTCAGACAGAGCAATTGGGTACTGGGCACGCAGTAATTCAAGCACGTTCTGCACTAAACGATTTTAAAGGAGATATAGTGGTGTTGTTTGCGGACACGCCGCTAATAACAGCCGATACCATCCTGGCTTTACTTTCCGCGCGTGCCAATGAAAATTCGACTAGTGTTGCAGTTCTCGGTTTTCGTTTGGAAGATCCGACCGGATATGGTCGTTTATTCTGTGACGTGAACGGAAAACTGGAGAAAATTATAGAAGATCAGGATGCTACCGAAAGCGAACGTGCAATCACACTGTGTAACTCAGGAGCGATGGTTTTTGAGAGCGGCGTATTATTTGGCCTTCTTGACAACATTGGGAATGACAATGCGAAAGGTGAATATTACTTAACCGATGTTGTAGCTCAGGTGCGCGCAAATGGTGGTAAATGTTCGGTTTTAGAGGCAGATGTGCGAGAGTTGCAGGGTATTAATAGTCGTTCCGATTTGGCTCAAGCTGAGGCGATCATGCAAACTCGGTTAAGGGAACGCGCCCTCGCTGGTGGCGTAACATTGCTGGATCCATCCACTACTTGGATGTGTGTTGATACTCGGCTTGGCCGCGACGTTATAGTTGGGCCAAACGTGTTTTTTGGTCCTGGTGTGGTTATCGGCGACGCGGTTGAAATTAGAGCTTTTTGTCATTTGGAAGGCGTATGTGTAGCGGCTGGTGCTATTATTGGACCTTTTGCACGGCTTCGGCGAGGCGCGAGAGTAGGCGAGGGTGCCCGTATAGGTAATTTTGTGGAAATCAAATCGGCTGATGTTGAGCCCGGAGCTAAGGTTAACCATCTCGCCTACATAGGCGATGCACGTGTGGGAAAGGACGCCAATATTGGCGCAGGCACGATTACTTGCAATTATGATGGGTTCTCCAAGCATCACACAGATATAGGGTCGGGAGCTTTTATCGGATCAAACGCAGCGTTGGTGGCGCCTGTTTCGATCGGTGATCGCGCTATAGTGGGTGCGGGAAGTGTGGTCACCGAAGATGTCGAGGATGACGCTTTGGTCGTTGCTCGGGCAGACCAAAAAACCCTGCGCGGCGGTGCTCCAAGATGGCGAAAACGCCATTCAACGGATCAAAGTTAAGCCTGGCCGGGGAAGGCTATGTGCGGAATTATCGGTGCAGTTGCTGAAGAGCAGGTGACCCCTTTGTTGCTGTCAGGGCTCCGTCGACTTGAATATAGGGGCTACGATTCTGCTGGGATTGCCACTCTAATCAATGGCGATATTAAACGAAGAAGGGCCGAGGGAAAGCTCACAGAACTTGATGCGCTTATCGAAGATCAACCACTTGGAGGTCGAATTGGTATTGGACATACGCGGTGGGCAACACATGGGGTGCCCAATACGGTCAATGCCCATCCGCATTCAACCTCACTCGTTGCACTCGTGCACAACGGGATTATAGAAAACTTTCTTCCACTTCGTGCAGAGCTCGAGTCAGTAGGTCACTCCTTTAAGACTGAGACCGATACCGAAGTAGTGTTGGGTCTTGTACATGAATATCTCCGCCAGGGAATGTCTCCGCAGGAGTCGACTACCGAGATGTTAAAGCGTGTGGAAGGAGCATTTGCACTTGGCATAATATTTTCCGGGTATGATGACCTGTTGATCGGGGCGCGGCGCGGCTGTCCGTTAGTGGTGGGCTATGGTGAGGGAGAAATGTTTTTGGCTTCCGACGCGTTGGCTTTGGCGTCATTCACAGATCGAATTTGCTACCTTGAGGAAGGGGACTGGGTTGAGGTCAGCCGAGATGGCGCTCTGATTCATGAAAACACTGGTCAATTAGTAGAGCGACGGGTACGCGTTACCTCGGTGACTGACGTGGAGATTGGCAAAGGAAATTATCAACATTTCATGTTAAAGGAAATTTATGAGCAGCCAGCAGTGATCGGGGATTGCCTTCGTAGCTTATTCAATCCGGTTGAACGAACGGTTAGCCTTCCGGATATTTCAATCGATTTTTCGAAAGTTCGCCGACTAAATATTGTTGGCTGTGGCACATCCTATTATGCCGGGCTTGTAGCGCGCTATTGGTTTGAGACCATAGCGGACCTTCCGGTGGATATAGATGTAGCTTCTGAGTTTCGATACCGGTCCATTCCTTCACAGGATGGGGTCTTGGGTCTTTTCATATCACAGTCAGGAGAAACGGCAGACACATTGGCTGCACTTAGGTTTGCACGTGAAAGGGGCCAAATTATTCTGTCTGTGGTTAATGTTCCCGAAAGCTCCATGGCACGGGAATCCGATGGTGTGCTGCATACACTTGCTGGCCCCGAAATTGGAGTCGCTTCGACCAAGGCATTTACAACTCAATTAGTAACTTTGGCCGGACTTGCGATAGATGTGGCGCGTGCGCGCGGAGTTCTTGGGAGAGAGAAAGAAGCAGAGTTGGTTGCTGCACTCATGGAAGTGCCGTCTCGTGCAGCCGAGGTTCTCAACCATGATGAAGCGCTTCGCACGTTAGCGGAAGAAATCTATGATGTTCGAGATGTACTGTACATTGGTCGTGGTACGAGTTACGCAATTGCTTTAGAGGGAGCCCTAAAGCTCAAAGAAATCAGTTATATCCACGCGGAGGCGTATGCCGCTGGCGAATTAAAGCATGGGCCGATCGCATTGATTGACGATGGCGTACCGGTCATTGTCATAGCTCCTTCAGATGGTCTCTTCGATAAGACGGCGTCGAACATGCAGGAAGTTGTCACGCGTGGTGGCCGTGTGATTCTAATGTCAGATTCGAATGGAGTGTCGGCCTTAGGACGAGACGCGTTTTCGACCGTAGTTTTGCCAAAGGTCTCTGCATTTGTTGCGCCAATTCTTTACGCAATACCTGTTCAATTACTTGCTTACCACGCGGCAGTACTCAAAGGTACTGACATTGATCAGCCCCGAAACTTAGCGAAATCTGTGACAGTGGAGTAAGTTCATCTCGATAATAGACGACAGAATCGTCTCAGAACTCCGCCAGAATCCTCACATTGAAATACGCAAATTAACCGTCAAGTTCACGATATTTTTGAATGTAAAATTGGGTTACTTGGCGAAATACACCGCATACCAAAACCTGTTGTTGTCAGA
>PTKD01000155.1 GCA_002938115.1 Alphaproteobacteria bacterium MarineAlpha9_Bin7
CACCGTCAGCATTTTCGATAAACGATCAATCAGGGCAAGGCTAGAACGAAAAGATACCTCGCAAAAATCTGAATCCAGACAAGCACGAAGAAGCCGCGCAATCGCGCTATTACTAATTGGTTATCTAATTTTTTCGTTATTGCGCTGCGATGACTTGTTGAGTTGTGCTCTCCCTCTGCGCTTTGAGTTGCTCTGCAATTAAAAATGCCAACTCCAGGCTTTGTGAGGCATTAAGACGAGGGTCACAATGTGTATGATAGCGATCCCGCAAATTTTCTTCCGTTATTTCCTGGGCGCCACCGGTACATTCGGTAACGTCTCTCCCGGTCATCTCAAAATGAACACCACCTGCATAAGTACCTTCCGCTTGATGGGCGCTAAAAAATCCTCGAACCTCGGCTACCACTCTGTCGAACGGCCTAGTCTTGTAGCCGGTTGACGACTTGATCGTGTTTCCGTGCATTGGATCGCAAGCCCACAGCACAGCCCGACCCTCTGTTTTAACCCGAGCAAGGAGTGGCCGCAGCAACTCATACACATTTTCAGCACCCATACGCGAGATCAGTGTCAGACGTCCTGCATCGTTATTGGGATTCAAGGCATCTATCAGACGAATCAATTCATCGGCTGTCATACTTGGACCCACTTTGACGCCGATTGGGTTTTCGACTCCGCGCATAAATTCGATGTGGGCCTCATCGAGGGCCCTAGTGCGATCACCAATCCAAAGCATATGGGCCGAGCAGTCATACCAGTTCCCGCTCGTGCTATCGATTCTAGTTAACATTTCTTCATAGCTCAGTAACAAAGCTTCATGGCTCGTAAAGAAATCCGTCTGGCGAACTGCAGTGACTTCTTCCGTCGTAAGTCCACAGGCTTCCATAAATGCTAAACTTTCACCGATCCTATCAGCGAGGTCACGATATCGCTCCGCTTCGGAACTCCCAGACACAAAGCCTAGGTTCCACTGGTGAACCTGATGCAGATCTGCATAACCCCCTTGAGCAAACGCTCGGATCAAATTTAGAGTAGCAGCAGATTGGGAATACGCCTGAAGCATGCGGGCGGGGTCTGGAGTGCGTGCCGTCTCTGAAAATTCGATCCCATTAATTATATCGCCTCTGTAGCTCGGCAACTCAATCCCATCCTGGCTCTCGGTATCAGACGATCGCGGTTTGGCAAACTGGCCGGCCATACGGCCCACCTTAATCACTGGTAGGCTAGCGCCAAAGGTAAGGACCACAGCCATCTGCAATAGTACTCGAAAAGTATCCCGAATATAGTCCGGGTGAAACTCGGCGAAACTTTCAGCGCAATCTCCCCCTTGCAACAGAAATGCACGGCCATTTGCCGCTTCCCCAAGTCGTGCCCGAAGTTTCCGAGCCTCTCCCGCAAACACTAGAGGTGGGAAGCTCTTGATCTGTGCTTCAACTGACCCCTGCGCAGTAGAATCTCCATAAGTGGGCTGGTGCCTTATCGGCAAACCGCGCCAACTGTCTACGCTCCACAGCTTGGCCATAGCGTTACCTATATTGTTTCCGTAGATAAGAACCGGCTATAGCGCGGCTCAACAAGATTTCCAAACATTCCAAACTAAAGTCCGTATAGTTAACTTCACCCGACATTTTCTAGTAAGGGTTCATACATAGTAACGAATTCCTCAGAAGTAGTCGGGTGGATGGCCATCGTGGCATCAAATTGGCGCTTTGTCGCTCCGCATTTTAATGCAATAGCAAGTCCCTGGACAATTTCCGCTGCGCCATCTCCCACCATATGGCAACCAATAATCTTTTCGGTTTCCAACTCCACTAACAACTTCATCATCGTGCGACCACCATTTCCGCTGATCGTAGCTTTCAGAGGGCGAAACTCAGACCGATACACTTTGACCTCTCCAAACCGTTCACGCGCCTCTTTTTCAGTCAACCCCACGGTCCCAACTTCCGGATGACTAAAAATCGCGCTAGGAATATCTTTATAATCCACGTTCTTCGGATCATTGTTGTAAAGAGTGTCCGCCAAGGCCCGTCCCTCAGCAATAGCCACAGGAGTCAAATTTACGTGATCGGTGCAATCTCCAACCGCATAGATATTTGGCACAGAAGTACGGGACCATTCATCCACTCTTACCGCACCATTTTCGGTGACGCCTACACCAACCCGTTCCAACCCCAGACCCCATGTGTTTGGTGTACGACCCATTGCGCATAACAGTCCATCGGCCTCGATCACATCTCCGTTTGAAAGCCTGATATGATACACGCCATGGTCGCTATCAACACGTTCGACTGTCTCGCCTGACCTAATACTCACATCCTGGCGAATCATCTCTTTCTGTAAGTGACATCGAATATCTTCATCAAATCCGCGAAGAACACTGTCGGCACGAATCACCTCTGTCACCTTGACCCCCAACTTACTAAATATTCCAGCAAACTCGACCGCAATATATCCCCCTCCCAAAATAACTAAATGCTCAGGAAGTTTCAGTAGATCTAGTGCCTCCGTCGAGGTCATGGCTGGCTCCAGGCCAGAAATTGACGGCTTTACAGGCCAGCCACCTGTAGCAAGTAAAATGGTCTCCGCGGTGACCCGACGTGGACCTCTGGTCGCCCCGACCTCTACTGTGTGTGAATCTACAAGTGTAGCTGTGCCCTCGATCAGATCTACATTTGCATCGGACAACAATTTTTTATAGATAACGTTGAGGCGCTCTAGTTCTAGGTTTTTGTTTTTAATGAGCGTTGCCCAATCCATGGATGCATCGGAGATAGACCAGCCAAACTGAACCGAATCCTCAAGTTCTTCTGCAAAGCGAGACGCATATACGAGCAACTTCTTAGGGATACATCCCCGCAGAACACATGTACCACCCACTTGATCTTTCTCGCAAATGGCTGTCCGAGCACCATAATTTCCGGCACGCCGGGTCGCGGCAACTCCGCCCGACCCTGCACCGATAGTCAGTAGGTCGTAATCAAAAGCCATTGCGGAGTATTAGTTTGTACCCGGCACAGGAACAAATCAAATTCCTCCCATACATAAATACTTCGTTTCCAAAAATTCACCGAGACCTTCGCGTGCACCTTCTCGTCCGAGCCCTGACTCTTTGTAACCTCCAAACGGTGCTACTTCAGTTGAGATAATTCCTTCATTAATCCCAACCATTCCGTATTCCAAAGCTTCCGAAACTCTCCAGACCCGCCCAATATCTCGGCTAAAGAAATAAGCAGCAAGTCCGAATTCCGTATTGTTGGCCATTTCTATAGCTTCATTCTCGGTATCAAATCGAAATAGGGGCGCTACTGGTCCAAATGTTTCCTCACTTGAAATTTTCATCTCCGGGGTAACTTCGGCAAGGATGGTAGGCCTAAAGAACTGCCCACCAAGAGGATGACGTTCACCACCCACGACCAAACGTGCACCCTTATCTATAGCATCCTGAATATGTTCCTCAACTTTCTCCACAGCCGCCATGTTAATCAGTGGACCTTGCGTAACTCCCTCGCTTAAGCCGGAGCCAACTTGCAGTTCACCCACGGCCTGCGCGAATCGGGAGGCGAATTCATCGTACACGCCATCTTGAACTAGTATACGATTAGCGCACACACAAGTTTGTCCAGCATTTCGGTATTTGGATGCCATCGCCCCTTTGATCGCTTGTTCCATGTCACAGTCGTCAAAAACAATCAGCGGCGCGTTGCCACCCAATTCAAGCGAAACCTTCTTTATGGTTCCGGCACACTGAGCCATCAACTTCTTCCCGATCTCCGTTGAGCCTGTAAACGAAAGCTTCCGGACCGTCGGATTGCTGGTCATTTCGCCGCCTATGTCCTTCGCTGAACCGCTAAGCAGGTTGATGATGCCCTTAGGAATACCTGCGCGATTGGCCAATTCAACTAAGGCCGTTGCAGTAAATGGAGTAGAGCTCGCAGGTTTCAGCACAATCGGGCATCCAGCGGCTAACGCTGGTCCAGCTTTTCTGGTAATCATGGCAGCCGGAAAATTCCACGGTGTAATTGCGGCAACCACCCCGACGGGCTCCTTAATAACCACAATGCGGCGGTCAGCAATGGTTTGGGGAATCACATCTCCATACGCTCGCTTTCCCTCTTCCGCAAACCATTCTACGAACCAAGAGGCATACACTATTTCTCCCTTGGCCTCCGCTAGAGGCTTACCCTGCTCCAGAGTCATCAACATCGCCAAGTCATCCGCATTCGCAAGTATCAGATCATGCCACGCACGAATCACAGCAGACCTCTCCTTGGCTGTGTATTTGCGCCACGCCGGCCAAGCAGCATCAGCCGCCTCTATCGCGCGCCGGGTTTCAGTCGCACCTGCATTCGGCATAGTACCTATTGTCTCACCATTTGCAGGGTTAACTACATTCACCGTCTCGCTGGAATCAGCATCAACCCATTCACCATCGATGTAGAGGGAGTCGCGTCGCATCATGTGTGGCCGATTCATTCGCAACTTATCACCTTCATGCAATTCAAGAGTGAGGACCTCAAGCGCGCTTCATGGCACTGAGCGTTGAGAGCCAGGGTAACGGCGTCGCGCTCATCACTTTGGACGAGGCTGCGGCGCGCAACGCATTCGACTTGGAATCGATGCAGGCGCTTTCCGACGCCTTCACCGTGTTGCT
>PTKD01000156.1 GCA_002938115.1 Alphaproteobacteria bacterium MarineAlpha9_Bin7
TAGATTCAAACATGTCTGATATTTGCGTGGGGTCACCCACATCCGCACAATAAATCTCACTGGCGCCATTTTCCCCAGCAATCAGCCCCTGAGTTTCCTCAGCAGCAGACTTATTGGCTACATAATTAATTGCCACTCGGGCACCGCTTCGCGCCAAACGCTGACAGATCGCGCGACCGATGCCCCGCGACCCTCCTGTCACCAGGGCTGTGCGACCAACAAATTCTTTATCGTCCACGGTCGTCCCATTTCAATCAACAAAGGCCACAGCAGATGTCTCTATGCTAATGCGTGGCTTGAAATCATCCGAAATAAATTGTGCAAAGCCGCCGGCCCAGATGGTTGACTAAAAACGCCCTCCATACTCCTGACCGCCGGCGGTATTTGCGCCAAATAGGAGTCTTTTATTAACTGAGCCCAAGCAAAGGAGCCACATCAGTACTGCTCCAGCAAGGCAGTCCTTCAAGACGTTCATACCAAGCCACAACGTTACCATGCTGAGAAAGCGGCAATTTCTGAAAACTGTGAAGATGCATGGGGGACCCAACCGCGACGTCGGCGATGGTTGGTTGGTTACCACAGATCCAAGACTGTCCGGACAACCGTGCGTCCAAAATTCCTGCCAGCTTATGGAAATTACCATCTTCCGCTTCTAGGGCCGCCGCATCGGGGTCAACTTTCAGCACACCCGGTTTTACGACGTTTTCAACCAAGTACACATAGCAACTCGCGAACCACTTATTTGACTCCCATAGAAGCCAACGGTTGATGTCGGCGCGCACTTTCAAATTCTCCGGGTACGCGGAAGAGGGTCCACGCGCATCAGCGGCATATTGCAAGATGGCGTTCGACTCCCAAAGTTTGAGATCCCCATCTACCAGTGTTGGTAACTCTGCCATCGGGTTTATCGCCAGGTACGCCGGTAGCGTACGGAAACCCGTTTCACTTGGTCCGGTCAAACCATCAAAATAATCATATTTCTCTGATTCGAAGTCGATTTCCATGAGCTTTAATCCAGCAAGTACCTTTCGGCAATTGACGGTACATGGATCGTAGTGAAGTTTCATGTAGTCCTCCCCGCTTTTAGATATCTTTTTCAGTCAACGCGAATTGTCCGCCGACGCCACAAGATTGTGGGCGTCTACATCACAAAATGCAATTCCTTGGTTGATCTAATGAGACACTATGATGCGCGATGAAAACGACCCGAATGCGCCCGACCCGCTACCCTTCCAGCCGAAAGCGCACTAATGACTGTCGCGGGGCAAATCCTGTCTGATCCGATGATAGGCAGTCGCCAATTCAAGGCAGCCACCCTCAGCCAACTGGCCCACGTTGTCTCGATATATTTCCTGCCAAGGCGTTTGGTTCCGAATCTCGGGAGGCTTCCAGGCACTACGTCGTGCCTCCCATTCAGTAGAATCAACCTCGGCATTTAAAGTGCGAGCGTTCAAGTCCAAGCGAACCTTGTCACCAGTCCGCAGGAAAGCGAGACCGCCGCCTACCGCCGATTCCGGGGAGGCATTGAGAATTGAAGGGCTTTCCGAAGTACCAGATTGCCTGCCATCGCCGACAGTCGGGAGGTGATCAATCCCCGCCTGAATTAGTGCGTCTGGCGGTTGCATGTTGACCACTTCGGCCGAACCTGGGTAACCCACGCAACCAACACCCCGAATAAACAACATAGTTTGATCGTCGATCATTAACTCAGGCGCATTAATTCGCTCGTGATAGTCCTCAGGGCCCTCAAAAACGACAGCCGTTGCTTCAAATATACCCTCTGCGCCAGGTGTCGACAGGAAACGCGCACGAAAGTCCTCCGAAATAACCGAGACCTTCATGAGTGCACTATCGAAGAGATTTCCGGAAAGCACCAAGAATCCGGCATTTTCCCTCAAGGGGACGTCGTAAGTACTAATAACGTCAGGGTTCGCCGTCCTTACGCCTTCCAGCTGCTCCCCGATAGGGGCACCAGATACCGTCTGCACATCCAGTTTCAGTCGTCCTGCCGCGGCAAGTTCCCCCATTACTGCCGGCACACCACCGGCACGGAAAAAAGACTCTCCCAAGTGTTTTCCAGCAGGCTGCATGTTGACTAGCAGTGGTACCTCGAATCCGTGGGTCTGCCAGTCCGTCACATGAAGAGAAACTCCAGCATGCCGAGCTATTGCTTGCAAATGTGGTGGCGCATTTGTCGAACCGCCGATGGCAGAATTGACGACGATAGCGTTTTCAAAAGCGGCACGGGTCATAATATCTGATGGCTTTAAATCCGATTCCACCATCCCGACAATTCGCTTCCCGGTCGCGTAAGCCATAGCCATCCGTTCACGAAAAGGAGCCGGGATCGCGGCGCAACCCGGCAGACTCATACCAAGAGCTTCGGCCATCGCGTTCATGGTAGATGCGGTGCCCATGGTATTGCAGTGACCCAGTGACGGGGCCGATGCGCAAACACGAGACATATACTCCTCGTAATCAATTTTACCGTCGGCCAAGAGCCTGCGGCTTTCCCACACAATTGTGCCTGAACCCGCCAACTGTCCATTCCACCAGCCGTCCAGCATCGGACCACCCGAAAGCACAATTGCCGGAATGTCTACCGTCGCGGCGCCCATCAGCATGGCCGGAGTTGTTTTGTCGCACCCTGTTGTTAGGACCGCACCGTCAATTGGATAACCATGAAGCACCTCAACTAGGGAAAGATAGGCCAGATTTCTGTCTAAAGCTGCGGTAGGGCGCTTGCCAGTTTCCTGAATTGGATGCACGGGGAATTCCATTGGAATTCCGCCGCCATCACGAATCCCAGCCTTGATCCGATCCATGAGAAAGACATGTATTTTATTGCATGGCGCCAAATCTGATCCAGTTTGGGCAATTCCAATAACTGGACGACCACTCTGTAACTCATCTCGTGTGTATTCCTGATTGAGATAACGCTCAATATAAAGCGCAGTCATGCCGGGGTTATTCGGGTTATCGAACCACTCCCGTGATCGATAAGTGCGTTTAGAACGAGTTTTTGACATGACGTCTCCAGAAAAGGGATGCAAATAGACTACAAGATATTTGGCGACCGCAAGGCCGGCCTCAAATCATACTAAGTTCCCACTTCGACACCATCACCAAAGAAAATTCCATCTTTAAAAATGACTGGTTGAGTCCGATTTTCCTCTGAGTCACTGATAAGAGGCTCGCCATTCATGCCAAGACGGTCGTCTTTTGCTTGTTTCTGAAAATTCGGAGTGCCGATCCGCAACAATACAAGACACTCGTCCTCGCTAGTTGCATGGAAACGATAAAACATTCCTTTCGGCATCAAAATACCCTGATGTGCCTTGAGGTCGATGGTTTCACCATCCGGTCCGTAGAAACGCGCGCTCCCTTGCAAAAGCACGAACACATGATCCTCGTCAACATGCGCGTGGAACTCGTTTTCGCCTCCGGAGGCGTAAATTTTCAGTCGGACCGAAAGGTCCTCAGTTGCCGCAAGAACGGTATCGGTCCGACCCCGATCAAGTAACTGTGCCTTGAGGCTAAATGTTGTCGGTGCTTTAGTATTTGTCGCAGCGATTTGATCTTCCATGATGGCTTTGGCCGAAATTGACGGTTGGGGAAACGCGGTGTCGTCCATTGAAATCCCTCCTTGCCTACTCCCAAGACTGTCAGAAAGTCACAGCGATCCAGTAACTCTCCCGGCAGCCGAATGCTAGCTCATTTCTGGCAGAAACCTAGCTCTTCCTAATCCAGGTAACAAAACCAATCGACCGAGCATCACGCCAGCTATAAGGCCAACCACGCCAGCGACTAAAGCTGAACCCCTCATTTTGTTACCCCTTCTTAAGCATATCGACGCCTACAGTCGGCATTTGTGTACAACACAAACATGGTAACGGCGGATAACACAACCGTAGTTTACGGTGTTGGCTCAAAAGTGTACCGAAAGCGGAGTATTTACCGAAGCCACATAACACACCATCGACGTACGTACCGACTCAGACAAGTTTTGGTGAGCCCAGACGACGGCGGATTGCGCCAGCAACAATGCTATGTAACACGATCATGAAACTCATTTTTGCCACAGCGATCAGTGCCACGCATAAGTAGCACCGGGTTTTCTGAAAATTTAATTTTAGTGCCGTATCTTACACTACGCGCTTTATCCTGTTCCGCTGCAACAGTGCGGTCATAATGTGACGTTGTAGGCATCATACGCATTGTCATACCGCGCCGATTTTTATCGGTTAAATTGGGCTGAGACCCGTGCATAAGATAAACATCGTGCAAGGAAATTTGTCCACGCTCCAGAATGATGTTTGTGGCAGTCGTCGAATCAAACTCGGTTTCTACGAGCTCCTCGTGCAAGGTCAAACTGTCGCTAGGGTTATATTGGTGACGTGCAAGCGCTCGGTTCCGATGCGAACCGGGTATCACCTGCAAGCAGCCATTTTCAATTGTAGAATCGTCAATCGCGATCCACACCGAACAGGTCGCTAAGGGTCGGACCGCCCAATACTCTCCATCCTGATGCAACGGAGTGGCTTTGCCATTATGGGCCGGTTTTCCA
>PTKD01000157.1 GCA_002938115.1 Alphaproteobacteria bacterium MarineAlpha9_Bin7
GGGAAGTCGCGTCTCAGGTTTGTTATTATCGGTTGGTTTGTATCCACTGTGGCGCCAAAAATATTTTCAAAGTTCTTTCGTAAAATAGTGTCAACGTCAGACATTTCAACCGCCAAGCCAAGGTCACAGATGGAGGTCACGCCATAATTCGATACTCCACAAGGAATTATATCGCTGTAGTCGCCAAGATTGGGATCGACATTTAGAGAAGCCCCGTGAAAGCTCACCCAGCGTCGGATACGTACGCCAATCGCCCCAATTTTTTCCTCGCATCCGTTGTCACGTGAAACCCAAATTCCAATCCGACCAGAGCGCCGTTCAGCTTTTACGCCAAAATCAGCAAGGCTGTCGATCAACAATTGTTCAAGTTTCTGCACGTAAGATCGAACATCTGACCCGTGATGGCGCAGGTCCAGCATTACATAAATCACACGTTGGCCGGGGCCGTGATAGGTATACCGACCACCGCGACCGGCATTAAAAACCGGGAATTTCGGTTTCCGCAATAATTCTTTGTCGCTGGCACTGGTGCCTCGTGTATATATTTGCGGATGTTCGAGTAGCCAAACGAGCTCTCGTGCCGAACCAGCCCTAATAGCCTCGGCCCGCTGCTCCATGGCTTCCACTGAAACCTCATAGGGGACAGGAGAATTAGTGATTTCCCATTCGATCATAGGCATTCCTTTAGGCTAACACGTGTTGCATACGGGTGGGAGATTTGCTATCCCGCTCAGCATAAGCCTGGGCTTAGGTTCTAAATTGTGCGGTCGTGGCGGAACTGGTAGACGCGCAGCGTTGAGGTCGCTGTGGGAGCAATCCCGTGGAAGTTCGAGTCTTCTCGACCGCACCAATTTTGGGCATTCTCGGCCTGGCTTGGGCTGGGTAGCAGTTCGGTGGTCTTCAATGTGATATGGTCAAGGGGGAGTTTCGTCGCAGTTGCGGCCCCTAAAGTGGTTGGGCAAGCGAGGCTGCCGACGTGTCAGGAGAGTCTGTGATGGCGGATGATATCCTTCCGGAGCCATATGTCGTGTCGGCCGACTTAGTGCGTGAAGTTTCAGGAGCTTTGCGCGAAGGGCGAACAGCTGATGCCCTGGCCTTGATTGGTGGGCTCCACGCGGCGGATATCGCGGATCTCACTGAGGCTTTGCCCTCGGAGCTACGGGATGCTCTGGTGCATGCGCTTGGACGTGAACTCGACCCTGAAATGCTGGCCGAGTTGGATGACCAGGTGCGTGACGAAGTCCTTGAGCAGATTGAACCGGAAATGCTTGCCACCCATTTGGCAGAGCTAGATACGGACGACGCGGCGGAGGTGCTTGAGGATCTGGATGCCGACGAACAAAAGCGCGTTCTAGAAGCCCTCCCACCGGCAGATCGCGAGCTAGTTTCGGAAGCTCTATCGTATCCGGAAAGCAGTGCAGGGAGACTGATGCAGCGTGACTATGTGGCAGTTCCCGAATATTGGACCGTAGGACAAGTTATTGATTGGCTTCGCGATAGCGATAGTTTGCCAGAAGAATTTTATGAATTGTTTGTTGTAGATCCGGGACACAAGCCCGTGGGCGCCGTCCCGTTAAGCCGAGCCATGCGGGCCAAACGTCCTGTTCCAGTCGCTGATATTATGTCTGCGAAGCAAAAACTTTTTCCGGTTGAAATGGATCAAGAGGAGGTTGCGTTCCAGTTCGAGCAATATGATCTGACCTCTGCCGCAGTAGTGGATGTGGATGGGCGCTTGATTGGTCAGATTACGATTGATGATGTTGTTGACGTGATAGAGGAGGAGCATGAAGAGGATTTGCACCGTCTCGGGGGTGTCAACGCTGAAGGAGATTTATTTCACAGCGCCGGTCAAACTGCTCGTCGGCGGTCTAGTTGGCTGTTGGTTAATCTGTTTACTGCGGTGATTGCTTCCGTAACAATTGCGTTGTTTGCGGATACGATTCAGCAGATGGTCGCCCTGGCAATTTTGATGCCGATCGTTGCCTCGATGGGTGGCAACGCAGGCACTCAGACCCTCACTGTCGCGGTGCGAGCACTTGCAACTAAGGAGCTAACCAGTGCAAATGCATGGAGGATTTTCTGGAAGGAAACTGTTGTAGGAGGCTATAACGGTATTTTCTTCGCAATTCTGGCTGGGGCATTGTCTTATGTCTGGTTTGACCAACCGATGTTGGGCATTGTTATAGCTCTTGCCATGATCGTTAATTTGGTTGTAGCGGGTATGTCAGGATTGCTGATACCGCTCGCAATGTGGAGAAACGGAATGGACCCTGCGATTAGTGCCGCCATTTTATTGACTACAATTACGGACGTTGTGGGGTTTTTTGCGTTCCTTGGGCTGGCCAAGATCATTCTGCTTTGATGTAAGCATGACAAAATTCGAAATCCAAGGTCTAGATCACGTGGTATTGCGTGTAAGGGACCAAGCGCTGATGATAAAATTTTATTGTGATGTTTTGGGGTGCTTGGTTGAACGAAGAAGCGATAACGGGGCTTTACATCAGCTGCGAGCAGGTACGAGCTTAATAGATTTGGTAACCATCACGGAAACCAAGGAAATAAAAAGCGCAGCAAAATCTAATGCCACATACCACAATATGGATCATTTTTGTGTGCGGATAGATCCATTTAATCCAAGAGAGTTGTTGGCTCACCTGCGGGATCATGGCATAAAGCCTGGTCCAGTGGAAAACCGCTACGGAGCGGAAGGATATGGCCCGTCTATATACGTCAATGATCCAGAGGGAAACCGGATAGAACTAAGGGGCCCACCCTCGTCGGGCTGATTTCAGATATTAGTCGTTGAAAACTAGGATTCGGCCTGTGCACTGCTTGTCGATATCCTGTAAAATCGTGTTCCATCTGTGAAGGAAACAGTGAAACAACATGCTTGATAACGCACGCCAACTTGAAGACGATATAAAACGCCAAAGTGCCGTTTTGGAGGACATCCGGACGGTGATCGGTAAAGTGATCGTTGGCCAGGAATATATGATTGAACGCTTGCTGGTGGGGCTGCTGGCCAACGGCCATGTCCTGATCGAGGGGGCCCCGGGTTTAGCCAAGACGTTGGCTGTCACCACGCTGGCGCAGGCACTTCATGCTGAGTTCCACAGGATTCAATTTACTCCCGATCTGTTACCCGCCGATTTGGTAGGGACCTTAATTTACGAACCAAAGTCGGGGGATTTTCGGGTCCGAAAAGGCCCCATCTTTGCGAATGTCGTGCTTGCGGACGAAATCAATCGTGCTCCCGCCAAAGTGCAGAGCGCATTGCTTGAGGCCATGCAGGAAAATCAAACAACTATTGGAGAGGAAAGTTTCCCTTTGCCGCAGCCGTTTTTGGTTCTGGCGACCCAGAATCCCTTAGAGCAGGATGGGACATACCCGTTGCCTGAGGCACAGATGGACCGTTTCATGCTTAAACTCCGGATCACCTATCCTAACAAGGAGGAGGAACTGGAAATCATGAACCGTGTGGCAAAAACTAAGGTTGTTAACTCAGCAGAACCGGTAGTTTCGACGGATGATATCATTGCGGCTCGTGCTGCCGTGGATAGCATCTATATAGATGAAAAGCTCAAGCGATATATTGTTGATATCGTCCATTGCTCTAGGGATCCGGAGACGTATGACCTCGACATCAAGAAGTATATAGACTACGGCGCCTCGCCACGCGCGAGTATATATCTGGCGATAGCTGGGAAGGCGTATGCCTTTATGCAAGGTAGAAATCATGTCGTACCGCACGACATCAAGACTATCGGGCATGATATTTTGCGGCATCGAATTATCACGACTTATCAAGCCGAGGCGGAAGGCGTCGTCTCGGAGGATTTAATCGATCAAATTTTCGAAACTCTCCCCGTTCCTTAATATTTCATCAAAACCCATGTTGGCAGCCGAGACATTGGATCAGGTTCGGCGGATGCATATTCGCACCCGCCGGCTGGTAGACGGTGCATTCGCCGGTGAATATCACAGTATTTTTAAGGGTCGCGGCATGGAGTTTGCCGAAGTCCGGGAATATTTACCTGGAGATGATGTTCGTTCAATTGACTGGAATGTGACAGCGCGTGTAGGGCGCCCATTTGTCAAACAGTACGTGGAGGAACGTGAATTAACAGTGATGTTGGCGATTGACTGTAGCGCCTCAACATCCTTTACGAGTGTTGAACAGCGAAAGACGTCAATCGCTAGTGATGTCGCGGCAATTTTGGCGATGAGTGCTATTCGCAACAATGACAAGGTAGGTCTGATTCTCTTTACCGATGAAGTCGAGAAATTTATTCCTCCTCAGAAGGGGCGCAGTCGTGCTTTGTACTTGATACATGAACTTCTGTCGTTCAAACCCCGTCGGTTGGGTACCGATGTTGGAAAAGCGATTGAATTTCTGCTTCGAACGACCCACCGACGCTCTGTCAGTTTCATTATCTCAGATTTTCGGGCACCTGATTATGAACGCCCGTTGCGGCTTGCGCACAAACGACACGATCTAATCCCAATTTCCATTGATGATCCACGCGAAATT
>PTKD01000158.1 GCA_002938115.1 Alphaproteobacteria bacterium MarineAlpha9_Bin7
ACACCAAAATAAATTCCAAATAATACTAGTATCGCAAGTGCAAAAGTAGGAAAAGCCCGCAACGTCGCGCGCCTCCGCTCAGACCACGACGCACGAGGAGCCTTACGCTGCCCCCCTCCAAAATGAGCCCAAAGGACAGCGTACACGACAAAAACTGCTGTCAATAAAAGACCTGGCCCTATGCCAGCTAAGAACAAGTCAACGATAGATTCCGACATCACAAACCCGAATACGATCATCGGAATAGAGGGAGGAATCAGAATTCCAATCGTGCCGCCCGCCGCCAATAGGCCGTACACAAAACTCCGTTCATACCCTCTTGAGATCATGGCCGGAATTGCCACCGTACCAATCGTGGCCGCTGTGGCCACGGAAGAACCGGAAATCGCAGAGAAAATTGCGCAAGACAGAATGGTTGCCACTGCCAGACCTCCTGGCCAATGTCCAACCCAACTTTGCACGGCGTTGAACAAATCGTTGCCAGCGCCCCCTCGAAGCAGCACGTTCGCCATCAGAATGAACAGTGGTACCGCAAGCAGGATGAAATTATCCATACTTGCCATCATCGCCTGAGGCATAAGCAATGGAGAAAGATCAGCGGAGAGTATGAGCGCAACCCCAAGCCCGGCCATGGCAAACGCTATGTCGACGCCCAGAAGTAAAAGCGACAATAAACCGACAAAAATGAGTGCTGTGGTCACCGACTTAGGTATCTCGTACTCGAGCGGTGTCGCTTAAGCGCTCCGGATGATTAAAACTATCCGCCACAACAGCTAATGCCTGCAGAGCTGCTAGAGTAAGACCAACAACTAGAGGTGCCTGCAGCAACCACATGGGTAACTCTAGGGTGGAATCGGTGCGCTGGCCAATCGATATCGAAAATCGCATCAATGAGCCTGAATACCAGGCCCCTACGCCAGATACCACGGCCACCAACAAAAGGGAGAGACGAGCCAACCACAACTGTGTGCTGGTCTTCACCCAGCTTGTAACAACCGTGATCCGGATGTGTTCTCTTCGCCCAACTAGCCATGCGCATGCCAGGAATACTGCGTATATTTGAAGTACACGAGCGCTCTCCTCAACCCATCGGGTCGGATTGAGAAACACGTAGCGCATCACTACTTCGTACGTGACAATCAGGCCAATAACGAAAAATAGTGCCGCCGCCAACCCGGCAGCTAACGCGCTTAATCGGTCAATCGTACGGACAATATTTGTCAACAGCGCCTCATCGATCAGCGGGCTAGACCATCACGCAATGCTTCCGCTGCCAAGATTAGCTCTACGCCAATATCACCGGCGTTCTTAATGTATACAGCGCGTAAAGGCGCGCTGACCCTCTGCCACGCGTCTTCCTCCTCAGCGGTCAGGTGATGGAACTCCAGCCCATTTCTGATAGCAGTCTGGGCCGCCTTTTCCTCGATCCTTGGAAACTTAACGCGCAGTTCTCTCTCCACCTGACGTGCAACCGTCGTAAGGATATCACGGTGCACTTGGGTCAAATGCTGCCAAAAATACTCGTTGATAACCACCACGAACTCGATATCCGAATGATGTGTCATAGAAAGATGATCCATAACATCGAACAATTTTCTTTCCTCGACACTCAGCATACCGGTCATGCCGCCATCAACAGTGCCACGCTCATAAGCCAAATATTGCCGCGATCCGGCTATATTCGTTGCTGCACCTCCGACCTCATTAACAAACATTTCTAGCGATTTCCCGAAGGTCCGGATCTTTAGTCCTCGCATATGATCCGGGTGAGTGACCGGTCGGCCCCGTGTCAGTAACACAGTTAGACCGTACGGCTGCCACCACAAGGGCCGGGCACCCTTTTCTGCCATTGCCCGATCAATCAGTCTCCGGATTACAGAATCTGGCGCTGTCGCCGCTTGAACAAGCTCTGGAGAATTAAACAGAAATGGCACTGAAAAAAGATCAACTGCGGGTATTGTGCCCGCAAATCGTACCAAACTCGCAGAACCCATTTCGATCTGGCCCGACGCGACGGCCGTCGGCACCTCTTTGTCAGTGAACAGTTGTGCCGCCGGATATATCTCTATGAGTAAATCACCTTCACTCGCGGCTTCCACTTTTTCCTTAAAACTGACCAAATTCTGGCTCAACGGCGACGTAATTGGCAGCTGCATAGTAATACGAATCTTGGTAGCGGAATCGGCTGTTACTCCGAACGCCGTCAAGCCAACAACTATTAGGAATAAGAAGCGGACCGATATCACGGCTTCCCCTTCTCACCGGTCCCACGCGCATCATCCAAATAGCCATCTAGGCCACTAACATCGTGCAAATCGGAAAAACTTGGCAACTGCTCCAGGGCGACACCACCGTCATCGCGCATTTGGGATAAGGCTTTCTTTATAGACCCAGTCGCGGCCAAAAGAGTGGTAATCGGGTAGATTGCAACTGCAAATCCGATTTTGCCAAGCACATCAGCCGACAAATAGGGTGTTTTCCCCCCCTCAACGATATTGGCCAACAAAGGTGTCTTCGGAAACTCCTGGCCCACTCGCTCAAGTTCGTCCAGGTTGCGAGGTGCTTCTATAAACAAAATGTCGGCGCCTGCCTCTTCGTAAGCGTGTCCCCGCTCCAGCGCTTCCTCAAACCCGAGGACCGCTCGGGCATCGGTGCGAGCTATAATCAACAAAGCATCCTCCGCTTCGTCCTTGGCCGCTTCTATCTTGGAAACCATCTCATCTGCCGCTACCAAATGCTTGCCATCCAGGTGACCACACCGCTTTGGAAATTCTTGATCCTCAAGCTGCATAGCGGCGACCCCCGCGCGACGATAAGCTCGCACTATGTGGCGAACATTGAGAGCATTGCCATACCCGGTGTCGGCGTCCGCGATGACAGGGATCGATACAGCCTCGGCGACACGGGCCGCAAGATCCGCCATTTCGGTTCCCGTAATCAAACCGATGTCCGGAGCTCCCAAATGGGAAGCAGATGCTCCAAAACCAGTGAGGTAGCACAGCGGAAAGCCGGCCTGTTCGATAAGCCGCGCACTCCAGGCATCATATGCGCCGGGTGCCACTGAGCATCCGGGCGACACAATTATATCTCGTAACCTGTCTACATCGGCCATATTTTCGGTCTCTAAGGAAGCACTATCTTCGCCGAAAATGAAACAAAACTTTGCGGCGAGCACATCGAAACCGCAAGCACCTGACGGGCAAACCGCCAAGACGCTCCCGGCCCTATTGCTGCTCTAGTCCCTCCTCTTCATTCGACTTTGAAGCCTGCCCAGCTTCAATTTCAAAATTGGCATCCTGTACTTTGAATCCTTGCTGCATAGCCTTCGGGTAAAACTTGCGAAAGGCACCCATGATCTCATCAAATGGTACTTCGTCGTAAGAACCGCGCTGACGGACATATTCCATATGTCTCCGTCCCGCTGCATCATAGGGATGAAACAAGGAGTCCTCGCGGCCATCAAATTCCAATGGTAATACACCAAATCGATCGCACAGGCTTAAATTGAAGGCCGGAGTGGCTTTGACCCAGCGGCCATCTAAAAACAACTCTGTGTATCCATGGAACACAAACTCATCCGTCCCCATGAATTCGATTAGCCTGGGTGTTGCCAAGTGGTTCCGGACATCACCAAACCCTACACGGCTTGCTATACCAACGGCACGTGCACTCGCCGCAAGCAGAGCAGCTTTCGTAATGCAAAACCCGCGGCCGCGCTCCAGACACGTACTCGCGCGAAAACCCTCCGGCGTGCAGTTTATGTCGTACGGATCATATCGGATTGAATCGCGTACAGCATAATAGAGACGCACTCCGCGCTCGATATCGCCTTCATCCGTTCCCGCAATGCCTTCCGCAAATGCCTGCACAGCAGTATTATCACTATTGATAAAATAACTCGGAAGAAGGGCTGAATTTAGTTCTTTATCATCGAGAACCGGTGTTCCCGTAGGCAATGGGTCAGTCATTTTTCATCCGATTGATGGCAAGTTTATGGCTCCTATAACCTGACTGGTGGACCGAAGCAGGTCAAGAAGCATGGCCAAAACAGTAGTTTTGGCCAAAAATTGTTCCTTTGCAACACCAGCGGCCGGTATTTTGCTCCACTCAAAGATCTCAAGAACTGCTTGAACCGAACATCACTGTGACCATATAAACTAGGTTGCAAACACTTCAATAATGCTTGGTATAGCGAGGATATTACCAATGGCTCAACAGCGTTTCGACACGTTCGCAGAAGGCCGAGCAACCAGCGCGGTAGAAATCGACGAAGGTCTGCGGGCCTTCATGCTCAAGGTGTACAACTACATGGGGCTGGGACTTGCGCTGACAGGTGCAGTCGCATTTTTCACGGCCACCTCCCCAGCCATGATGCAGGCGATTCATGGCACTGCCCTGAGTTGGCTAGTCATGTTGTCGCCACTCGCTTTTATCCTTGTGCTCAGTTTTGGCATACAAAAGCTGCGGCCGGCGACCGCGCAAGCCTTATTCTGGGCGTTCGCTGGAGTTATGGGCCTGTCGATGT
>PTKD01000159.1 GCA_002938115.1 Alphaproteobacteria bacterium MarineAlpha9_Bin7
GGGCGTCAGCTCCAAGTGCAGACGATGGGCCGCCAGACAAGATGACCCCCTGTGGAGAAAACTCGCTAAGTTTGTCGTCGGCATTGGAGAACGGGGTGATCTCACAATAGACGCCAACCTCTCGTAGTCGTCGAGCGATCAGCTGCGTCACTTGTGATCCAAAGTCGATAATCAGAATACGATTTTCAAGACCGGTGCCGGTAGCTTCGGGCGTGTTGTTCAATGACCTAGCCGTTCTGATTGGCGCGATACAGAGAAATTGCTTCCTTCAAACGATTGAAGGGTTCACAGCCATACAGACAAATTAGATCAAGTTCCCCTAAATGATGCTCTGCCATCGTGAGGTCACCCATTTCTAAATAAACCTTGCCGATGTAGGCGTGAGCGCCTGCGTGCTCAGGGTCAATATCAAGTGCGCGGTGGTAAAAAGTAAGTGCCTGGTCGTAGTTCTGAAGTCGAGAATTCGCGTAGCCAAGTTGGTTGAAAATGTCGGCGTTTTCCGGATCCTCCCCAGCAATAACAAGGAGGGCACTAATCGCTTCTTCGTAATGGCCTCCTTCCAGTGCGATAATAGCCTGTGCGAAGGCCGTGGTTCCAGCCGGAGTGATAGTTTTTGGTGCGGCGATGGGTTTGTCATCACATCCGGTTGGCAGCAAGCATTCGGCTTCGGTGATCGACGAGTACCCGATGATCGCGATCGTGAAGAAAACTCCGCAGCAAATATGCTGCGCAATTTGGCCTGAGTTAACCATGTGAGTACATAAATAACCTGTTATGGTTTTTCATTCCAGACCTTGTTATTTGCAAATTTTCATATCTCCACTTAAGCGGTGCGAGTCAAAATTGCCACAAAAAACCCATCGACACCGTAACGCTTAGGGGTGAGTTGCAGCATGCTCTTTTTTGGTACACCGTGAGAGCCCACTGTTTTACGCCAGATTGGGCCTATCGGGCTAATCGAAAAATTTCTCCGTATGCCAAGAAAACGGGCAACTTGATCTTCATTCTCTGATGCCAGGATTGAGCAGGTCGCGTAAATCAATCGCCCACCCGGTGCAACTAACTTATGAGCAAGATCGAAGATGAGTTTCTGTTTTGTCACGTATTCGTTTAAGAGGGACGGTGTTAATCGATGCCGGGAATCTGGCTCGCGACGCCAAGTTCCGGTGCCGCTGCAAGGGACATCGAGCAAAACTCGGTCGGCAATATCTTTTTTTTCATTAATCCAGGGATCGTTTTCAACCAACACATGTGTTTCAATATTGCGAATACCTGCCCGTTTCAATCGCGGTTTCATTTTTTTTAGTCGGGTACGATCAGTGTCGCATGCGATGATCCTACCGTGCTCAATGAGTTTCGGAGCTAGGGCTAAGGTTTTTCCACCAGCTCCGGCGCAAAAATCTATTACGCAGTGACGGGGCTCCGCGTCAACTAAACCCGAGATTAGCTGCGCGCCCTCATCTTGTAGTTCCATCAGGCCATTTTGGTAGGCGTCAGTAGACGTAATTCGTGGTCGGTGGTGCAAACGAATACCATTTTGCGCGAAAGGGGTGGGTTCTGCATCAAGTCCTTCAGCCTGGAGCGCTTGCAGCACTCCTTCTCGATTTGCCTTGCCTTCGTTGACTCGTAGGTCAGTAGGAGCTGGAGAATCTAGCGCTGCCATCTCCGACATAAGATTTTTTCCGAAACTTCTGAGTAGTTCGGGCTCCAGCCATGAGGGATAATTCCCCCGCACCCAGTTGGGCTCCTGTTGGTCAGAGATCTTTGGGATTTTAGTTAAGGTAGACAGCCATATTTTTTCGGATTCAGTAAGCTTTGCCGGTGAATATCGACCCCCTGTGCAAAGTAAAGCTGCCTCATCGAGTGAATTACCACCTAGCAGGATATTTGCGATCGTCCTACAACGGGGCGAGGGGTGGCCCCCTGCATTGCGTATTTGAAAATCAAGTCGAAATTGGCCGCGTATAATACTGAACACGTTGTTTCTAATAGCGGTTCGATCTTTCGCGCCTATGTAACGTCGTTTGCGCAAGTATTGCGAAACGACTCGGTTAGCGGGCCCGACACCCTCTTCGATTTCATTTAATGACTCAATCGTAGCTTGCAGACGTGCGGCTGGTGTCATTGCGTCTGCCGCGCGGCTAGTGCGCTAAAGTTTTGGC
This sequence comes from Alphaproteobacteria bacterium MarineAlpha9_Bin7, assembly GCA_002938115.1. Taxonomy (GTDB): domain Bacteria; phylum Pseudomonadota; class Alphaproteobacteria; order UBA7887; family UBA7887. The sequence goes on from PTKD01000159.1 coordinate 2,163, forward strand.
TGATAGTTAGGTGCTTCCCGAGTGATTGCCACATCGTGGACATGACTCTCGCGCATCCCAGCGTCACTGACTCGAATGAACGTGCACTTAGATCGCATATCTGGAATGGTGGCGTTTCCTGTGTATCCCATCGCTGCCTTGAGACCACCAACTAGCTGATTTAGAACGTTTTCAACTGGTCCTTTGAATGGCACTCGCCCTTCGATTCCTTCGGGAACCAGTTTAAGAGAGTCTTTGATTTCTTGTTGGAAATACCGATCGGCTGAGCCTCTTGCCATCGCCCCGAGTGATCCCATGCCACGGTAAGACTTGTAACTGCGCCCTTGATATAGGTAGACCTCCCCTGGGCTTTCCTCGGTGCCGGCAAGAAGAGAGCCTATCATGGCACAATTTGCTCCGGCAGCAATTGCCTTGGCTAGGTCACCGGAATAGCGAATTCCGCCGTCAGCAATAATGGGTACATTTGCATTTCCGCATGTCTCAGATACTTCCATAAGTGCGGTGAGTTGCGGAACCCCGATTCCTGCAACTACCCGTGTGGTGCATATTGAACCTGGACCAATGCCAATTTTCACGGCATCTACACCCGCATCGATTAGAGCTTTGGCACCATCTGCCGTAGCGACATTGCCACCTATAATTTGTGTGTAGTTAGAAAGATTCTTCACCCGGCTCGCCGTTTTCAAAACCGCATCAGAATGGCCGTGAGCTGTGTCCACAATGATTACATCGGCTTCTGCCTCAATCAACGCCTCGGCGCGGTCTACGCCGGGGTCACCAACCCCCGTGGCCGCTGCTACTCGAAGACGTCCTTGGTCATCCTTGCTAGCGCCAGGATATGCCTGAGATTTTTCAATATCAGTGACCGTTATCATGCCAACACAATGGTAATTGTTATCAACGACCAAAAGTTTTTCGATACGGCTCTGATGGAGTAACCGTTTGGCATCTTCTCCACGCACGCCATCGCTGACAGTCACCAGGTCATCTTTGGTCATTAGTTCGGAGACGGGCGTTGTCGGGTCGGTAGCAAAACGAACATCTCGATTGGTCACTATCCCAACCAATCGGCCTCTATCCTTCTCGACGACTGGAAAGCCTGATATTTGATGTCGTTGTTTGAGTGTAGATAGATCGGCCAGTGTCATTTCAGGAGTCACTGTGATTGGATTAATCACCATTCCTGACTCAAACCGTTTAACTTTACGCACTTCCTCGGCCTGGGACTGGATATTTAGGTTACGGTGAATCACGCCCAGTCCACCGGCCTGAGCCATAGCAATCGCCAGTTGGGCTTCCGTCACTGTGTCCATGGCCGCTGAAATCAAGGGTATTCTCAGCGTAACGTCGCGCGTTAGTCGGGTACTGGTGTCAGCCTCAGTCGGCAATACGCCCGACGCGGCGGGTTTAATAAGGACGTCATCGAATGTAAGGGCTTCGCTGATCTCCATGCCATATCCCCGATCCCGCAATGCGCCAATATACAGATATTCTAAGTTTGCGAAAGGACTGGAAACCAAAAATCTGGTTAACCTCGAAAGCCCATTGCTACGATGTAGCTTTCGGACGAGTCTTTGCGACTTGCTGGTGGTTTTGCGTGCCGGACACTCGAAAAGTCCTGTTTTAAGCGTTTGACCAGTTCTACCTCTGCACCGACTTTCAGGACTTTCACGACAAAACAACCTCCGGGAGACAGCACAGTATTTGCGAACTCTAGTGCCGCCTCGCACAGCGTCATTACTCGCAACGCGTCAGTTTTTCGGTGGCCTGTCGAAGACGCTGCCATGTCACTCAAGACTACATCAGCATCTCCTTTAAGTATGTCGTGAATTTCACCGACAGTATTTTCCTCGAGGATGTCCCTGTTCGAGATACTAGCACCATGTATTGGGTCCAGAGATTTAACGTCAACCGCGAGTACTTGCCCACCTCCAGGGGTATCTGCATGCACACGCGAGACGGCCACTTGTGTCCAACCGCCTGGGGCGGCCCCTAGGTCAATTACGCTTTGTCCCGGCTTAAAGATACGGAATTTGTCATCAAGCTCGATCAATTTATACGCTGCCCGGCTCCGATAACCCTCTCGCTGCGCCGCTTGTACATATATATCTTTAGCTTGGCGGCTAAGCCAACGTTTGGACGAAGGCTTCCATTTTTTTTTGACGCCCGTCTGCTGGCGTTGTTGTTTGTTCCTGCTCGATTTTGATCTAACGGTCGTTTTTGGTTTTTTTCTTTGGGACATCACTCTGCACCGCAATATGCTACGGAGTTTCTAAGGTCACGCGTTGCGGCCATCTCTGTTTTGTTTGAGAAAATTGGAAGTAACAATTTCTATATTTAAATCCAAGGC
>PTKD01000016.1 GCA_002938115.1 Alphaproteobacteria bacterium MarineAlpha9_Bin7
AACGACGAAGAGAAGCATCGCTGTTGTTGGGTGTCCCCCGACGGAACCGGAGTTGATTGAGACGAGAACCTTCTCGAACCACTACCGTGAACGCTCTCGGCGAGATCTCGGCATAAAGTGGGCCGTTATATCCAGTTCGCACGCGATCAAACTCAATGGCGTTATCAGTTATCAAGCGAGTAAAGATATCCAACCTACCAATCGAGCTTTTTGGATTTGCAACTGCCGCGATCCGACTACTTAATGCGAGCCCTTCCTTCAGTGGAACGATATAAACGCATTCCTTTTCCAAGATCGCGCCCGCCCCAAGATCTATTTCTCCCATTGTCAAATCTCGGAGCTTTTCTCGAACCGTGCAGTCCGGGCCAGGCAGAAAACTAGACCGGACTCGATACGCAACACGATCAAGACGAAGGTCTAGACTCGCAGGCTGTACCTGCTCCGATAAAACTTGTTCTGGACACAGGATTTCATGGCTCCGGATCATCTCGCTAATCACCTGAGAGGGCAGAAGACCAGTGGCATGACGTGGTTCCACCAGTTGTGATGTAGATGATTTTCCAAGGAAGTCGGCTTGATCATTCATCAAACACGCCCTTCGGTGAGAATATACGCGTCGGCATACAAACAACGACCTCCTTACCGACAACTTTCCACTGAATCATGCTACGTTCAATTTTATAGAAGAACTCGCACAACTTGTTTTGAAGGACCACATCAGCTTTCTGCTCGTCTCTTCAGAATGATATCCAATCGGCCTGTTAAAGCAGCATCTCGCACCTCGGGTGAAGTGACCAACGCACTATCAAGTGCGGTCCGACATCCATAAGGACAAGGAAAACAGTCTGCCGACAATTTGGGAGCAACCTTGGAAACCACCGAACGCGCCTTACCCGCATTTTCAATCAAAACTTTTACGATCGCATCAACTGTAACGTCCTCATGATCGGGATGCCAACAATCATAATCGGTGACCATAGCTACAGTCGCATAGCAAATCTCGGATTCTCGAGCGAGCTTCGCCTCAGGCATATTAGTCATTCCAATCACATCACAGCCCCAGTCTCGATACAGTTGCGATTCGGCGCGGGTTGAAAATTGCGGACCCTCCATCACCAAATATGTACCACCCCTCTCCATCTCCAACCCTGCAGCTTCCGCAGCCTCGATTAGCCGGTTTCCTAAACGGCGGCACACTGGATCACCAAGTGCCACATGACCTACCAAACCCGTGCCAAAAAAACTCTTCGTACGCGCATAAGTTTGATCAATAAATTGATCAACTAGAACAAATTTTCCCGGAGCCAGATGTTCCCTTAGCGACCCGACAGCGCTCAAGGAGATTAACTGCGTGCAACCCATCGCCTTTAATGCATAACTATTGGCCCGAAAATTAATCTCGCTGGGTGGAATCCGATGGCCCTCCCCGTGCCGCGGCAGAAATAAAACCTCCTGGTCCCCCAGGCTACCAATCGTGATGTCAGCCGACGGAACACCAAACGGTGTCGGGACCGTTTGTTTTCTAACATTGGTCAATCCATCAAGTTGTTCCACAGCAGTGCCGCCCATTACGCCGATCACTTCCGGTGCATCTAACCCATCCACCAGCATCACTGCGCCCAACCTCCTGGCGCGCTTCGTACTCGTTTCAATGTATAGGCAATCATTAATGTACGATTTTCAAAAGTCTAATCTCAAACACCAGAGTAGAATTTGCAGGAATTAGACCGCCACCAACTGCACGGTCCCCGTAAGCGAGCTCGGGGGGTATTGTCAGCTTACGAACTCCACCAACCTGCATCCCCTGCAAACCACGATCCCAACCTTCAATGACTTGTCTTGCACCGATCTTAAAACTGAAAGGTTGACCTCGGTCGAGAGAGCTGTCGAATTTTGTGCCGTCTGTCAACCAACCAGTGTAGTGAACCGTGACTTTGTCCCCGCTGACGGCCTCCACCCCAGTCCCAACCGCTAGGTTTTCTATTTCTAAAAACCCAGCCGCAACATTCGACATATGCAATGCTAGGACCACAACGACCGCGCTCAACAGGCGCATTTTAAACACCTCCAAAAGTTATATTGAATCATTGTATCCAGTTACACGACTTTACAGCCAACCACTAACCAACATATTTCGTAAAAAAAGCTAAAGTCCGTTCTAACGCTAAGCTCGCCGCCTCTTTCTGGTAACTTGAACGCCGCTCACAATTAAAGCCGTGGTCTGCGTTGTCATAGACATTAATCACGACGTTTTCCTGTGCTTCCCTGATCTTATCCACATCTGAAAGCGGAATCATAGGATCTAACGCCCCAAAATGCATCATAACGGGACATCTTGGTTTGCCCTCAAGTTGGTTCGCGATACCACCACCGTAATAACAAGACGCAGCTGAAACCCCAACCAGGTTACAGGCCGAGAGCCAGCTTACCAAGCCGCCAAAACAATAACCGACCACGCCGACTTCACCTTCTCCCCGTTTTTCGGCCACACATGCTTGCACGTCCAGCAGGAATTCTGAGTCTTTTAGGGCACCGCGTAGCTCAATTCCGCGTTCCATATCCGCTTCTTCGTAGCCAAGCTCAACATCGGATTCCACTCGGTCAAACAAAGCGGGGGAGTAGACCTCGTAACCTTTTTTGCCGTATGCATCGCAAACACCCCGAATATGATCATTCACACCAAATATCTCCTGAATAACAACCAAGCCGCCGAGACGCCCTCTATCACCCGTGGCGGCTACGTGATAAGCCGAGAACGCGTGGTCGTCAGCGGCTTTGAGACGAACTATCTCACCCATTATACTTGCTCCCATATATTAAACACTTCGCAATGATCCATTGGCTTTTGTTCACTGGAACTACATACATACAATTAGCAACCCTCCTGTACCTAGTGCAACCAAACTTTGGTAAGGTGTAATGCGTGCATCGAATTTTGTACCCCAGAGTAGGGGCATTTTATGACTGTAAAAAAAGAATTTTGGTATGTGAACTCTCTGGCAGGGGCTGTAAAAATCGACGTTCTAGTACCATGATAGAAGAGCAAAGTCTGATATTCGACCATGACTGATTTTTTAGTGAAGGTGGATAGATCCATCACACCACCAAAATTTTCGTTCCCGAAACCTTTTAACGTGGCGGTACCGTTTATCGACCGTCACATACAAGAAAATCGTGGAGAAAAAATTGCCATTCAGTGTGCCGATCAGACCATCACATACGGTTGCTTGGCGGAACAGGTTAATCGGTGCGGAAACGCCCTCCTCAACCAAGGGGTAAACTCAGGCGACCGGCTGATGATGGTTGTCAAAGACACTCCGGCGTTCTTTTACCTTTTTTGGGGTGCAATCAAAGCCGGGGTCATACCAGTCCCGGTAAATACTTTACTCCGCGTAGACGACTACGCGTTCATGATAGAAAAAACAGCATGCCAAGCTTTATGCTATTCGTCGGAATACATGGATGAAATTGAACCAGCCATAGTCAAGTCGAACCATATGCCACATGTAGTACTTGTGGAGGGCGCTTCTAATCACCGCTCTATATCTTTAGAAACAGTGATGGAATCGGCATCACCGGAGCTTCTACCATTCCCTGCAACCGAACACGATGATTGCTTCTGGTTATTTTCCTCTGGCTCCACGGGAAAGCCTAAAGCGGCTGTCCACCGGCATCGCGACATGGTTGTAACCAGCGAATTATATGGTGTGGGTTGCCTGAATATCACTGAGAACGATATTTTTTATTCAGCAGCCAAATTGTTTTTTGCATACGGTTTAGGCAATGCAATGACCTTACCGTTATGGATCGGCGCACGCCTGATTTTGGATTGGCGAAAACCAACACCGGAAATCACCTTCAACAATATGGCCCGTTACCAACCCAGTCTTTACTTCGGTGTGCCAACCCTATACTCCGCCCTGCTGAACTCATATGACGAATTGGACTCAAAACCCAATTTGTCCTCACTCCGCGCATGTGTATCCGCAGGAGAAGCACTACCTGCCGATATTTTGCGTCGTTGGCGCGAAAGAATAGGAATAGATATCCTAGACGGAATTGGCTCAACTGAGGCTCTACATATCTTCATCACGAACCTCCCGAACAAAGTTGTCCCAGGTGCAAGTGGACGACTGGTCCCGGGTTATCAAGCACGAATTCTTGACGAAAATGACAACTTGGTAATGCCTGGCACAATCGGAAGATTGCTCGTCAAAGGCCCCTCTTCGGCTGGCTATTACTGGCAGGACCCCGAACGCACTGCGGCGACGATGAAAGGTGAATGGCTTGAAACCGGAGATACCTATCTACAAAACGAGGACGGCGTGTTCGTTTATTGCGGACGTAATGATGACATGATGAAGGTAGGCGGCATCTGGTGTTCGCCTTTCGAAATTGAGGCTAAACTTGTCGAACATCCTGCAGTGCTAGAAGCTGCGGTGGTGGCAAGAGAAGACTCAGCAGGGTTAGTGAAACCGGCAGCCTTTGTAGTGCTAAAAGATCCGAAAGCGAAAAACGATGCAGTAAAAAATGAGCTTATTTTATATGTGAAATCTGGGCTTGCACGATACAAATTCCCTCGTTGGATTACGTTCGTTGATGTACTTCCAAAGACTGCGACCGGGAAAATTCAGAGATTCAAACTTCGTGCAGAATGCACCTAGGATCTAGTGGCCCGCACTGCTAAATCAAAGCTTATGGACAAAACAGAACAGAATAAACACCTTCAGTTGGTTCGGGCTGGTGGCCACAATATTCTCACAGAATGGAGACCACCGAGCACTTCAGACCCGAGAAGTCTAGTGTTCTTACACGAAGGCCTCGGCAGCATCAGCCAATGGAAAGATCTCCCCCACAGTTTGGGCGAAAAAACTGGATACGGCGTGCTGGTTTACGATCGGTTTGGTTACGGCGGTTCGGCTTGTTTAGCTGCACCACATCAACGTCCCAACGATTTCATGCAACGTGAGGCTTGTACAACTGTCCCTGATCTACTTGATACCTTTGGCATCAGGCACGCGGTTTTATACGGCCACAGCGATGGTGGCACTATCGCATTGCTAGCAGCAGCTGGAGGAGATACGCGTATTCAAGGGATAGTGTCTGAAGCTGCACATTTATTCGTCGAGCCTGAAAGTATCGACAGCATAAGGTCCCTTCGCTCCCAGTGGGAAACGACTGATTTGCGCGAACGACTCAGACGACATCACGGCGATAACGTCGACGGCGCTTTTCTTGGATGGAGCAACCTTTGGCTAAATCCCGCTTTTGCTTCGTTCGATATCCGAGGTAAACTGAGAAACATCACTTGCCCAGTATTAGCAATTCAAGGGACCGACGACGCCTACGGGACCCTGGCACAGGTGGATGCGATAAAAAAATCGGTGTCGGGAAACGTCGAAACATTGATCTTACCGGACTGCGGTCATAGCCCTCACGCGGAAGCACGGACAGTTGTTGTGGATCACGTTTCTGAATTTTTATTGACAAATTTGCGCCATTGACAAGCACAGCGCTTTGATGATTCTACTCCCAGAAAAGTCTCATATATATGTAGATTGAGAATGAAACATTGGCTGTTTGTTGTTTTGTTGACGGGATGGGTTTCCGTTTTTTCAACTTCATCCCAGGCAGGTATGGAAGCGTGGCTATCGGATGCCGCTTGGAATGGCCAAGAGATTCCGGAAGGACAACAATGCTCTCGACACGGTGGCAGCGGCTCCACTCCGCCACTAAAAATTACTGGGATACCAGCGGGAACCAATGAAATTGCTATTGCGTTTAACGATGAATCCTTTCCATTGATGAACAATGGGGGACACGGCGTGCTTGGCTTTACGATAGACAACAAACGCTTTGTATCGCTCCCCGCAATTCCAGGAGAGACAAATAATTTACCGGAAGGGGTCCGGTCCATTGCACCACATCAAGCAACGGCGGAAGGATACTTCCCAGGTACTGCCTATTTGCCGCCCTGCTCAGGCGGAATGGGAAACCGCTACAGTGTCACGATTACGGCACTAGAGTTGATCAGCAAGGGGCGAGCACGTTTACTCGACCAAATTAAGGTACCCCTTGGTCGATATTGACGATCTCGGTCAGCGAAATCACTTATACTACTTCCTTGTCCATTGGTTTCGTCGGTTGCAGCTTTCATAGGCCTTTTGAGCATCGGCGATTGGAGATTCACAGTGACCCAGATCGGTGAAGACAGCATGAAAACCCGTCGAACACTGGACGTCGATGGAAAACGATATGACTATTTTAGTTTGCCAGCAGCGGCTGATGCAGGAATCGGTGACATTTCCCGACTTCCGTTTTCACTAAAAGTCTTGCTTGAAAACCTACTTCGTCACGAGGATGGAATATCAGTAACACTCTCCGATATACACGCAATGGCCGGCTGGCTTGAAAAACGAAAAATTGATCAAGAAATAGCATACAGGCCGGCACGCGTACTAATGCAAGATTTCACAGGTGTGCCGGCAATCGTCGATTTGGCAGCTATGCGTGACGCAATGCTGGCACTCGGTAAAGATCCAACCAAAATCAATCCCCTATCAACGGCGGATCTGGTAATCGACCATTCCGTTCAGGTGGACCATTTTGGCAGCCAATCCGCTTTCAAAGAAAATGTCGACATAGAAATGTCCCGCAATCAAGAGCGCTACGAGTTCCTGCGATGGGGACAGACAGCGTTTGAAAATTTTCGTGTTGTTCCGCCAGGAACCGGCATATGCCACCAAGTTAATTTAGAGAATCTGGCACAGACCGTGTGGACCAGTAGAGTCGGCAAAACTACCATTGCCTACCCAGACACACTTGTGGGAACCGATAGTCACACCACCATGATCAATGGCCTAGCGGTGCTTGGTTGGGGTGTGGGTGGAATTGAGGCCGAAGCCGTCATGCTTGGCCAACCGATCTCAATGCTAATTCCCGAGGTCGTTGGCTTCAAGTTAACCGGGGAACTACAGGAAGGTACCACGGCGACGGATTTGGTACTAACCGTGACCCAAATGCTACGGTCCGAGGGCGTTGTGGGGAAATTCGTAGAATTTTTCGGTCCGGGCCTAGAACACCTTGCACTCGCGGACCGTGCAACGATCGCGAACATGGCTCCTGAATACGGGGCCACTTGCGGGTTTTTTCCCGTTGACCAGGAAACCATCGCTTATCTGAAGTTTTCAGGGCGAGCCCTCGACCGAGTAAAGCTCGTTGAGGCCTACGCCAAGGCACAAGGACTATGGCGTGACTCTTCTACGCCCGATCCTGTATTTTCAGGGACTGTCGAGCTTAACATTAGCACAGTCGAGCCCAGCATTGCTGGTCCGAGGCGACCACAAGACAAAATTCTATTACGCAAAGCCAAACACACTTTTGAAGCACTGGTAACGGAAGAACTCGACCGGCGCAAAAAGAATGCTGACAATGCCATGACAACGGATAAGGGCCAGGAGTACGAGATATCCGATGGCGCGATCGTAATTGCTGCGATTACCAGTTGCACTAACACATCTAATCCAAGCGTCATGCTTGCGGCGGGCCTCTTAGCTAGAAATGCGGTTAAATTCGGTCTCAAAGTAAAGCCCTGGGTAAAAACATCACTCGCTCCAGGATCGAAAGTGGTCACGGATTATTTGAGGGCTGCCGGCGTTGACCGGGATCTTGATACACTTGGTTTCAATTTAGTTGGATACGGCTGCACGACATGCATCGGAAATTCCGGCCCGTTGCCCGAGTCGATTGAGGCTTCGATCCATGCCCGCAACCTTTTAGTCGCGTCGATACTGTCGGGCAATCGCAATTTTGAAGGTCGAGTTCATCCGCTGACTCGGGCCAATTATTTAGCCTCACCACCATTGGTGGTGGCCTATGCTTTAGCCGGCTCAATGCTCGTGGATTTAATCAAAGACCCGATTGGCAATGACCAGGACGGCAAACCAATTTATCTAAGGGATATTTGGCCTTCCAATAAGGAAATTCAGGACACAATTAAAAAATCCGTAACGCGTGAGATGTTCCGAACTCAATATTCCAGAATCTCCGAGGGCGATGAAAATTGGAAAAAAATTCATACCCCAATCGGTCAAACGTACGCGTGGCCACAATCCACCTATGTGCATCGCCCGCCTTATTTTGCCGACATAGGCAAAACACCACCACCTATCTCCGACATTCGTAACGCAAGGATTTTAGGTTTGCTGGGGGACACCGTGACCACTGATCATATTTCCCCCGCTGGCACAATCCCAACCGATGGACCTGCGGGTAAGTATTTGAAGAATCAAGGGGTCGAACCAAAGGATTTTAATTCATTTGGGGCACGGCGAGGTAACCATGAAGTGATGGTGCGCGGTACATTTGCCAATATCCGTCTCCGCAATGCGATTGTCCCAGGAACCGAAGGTGGTTGGACAAAAATCATGCCTAATGGAGACCAGGTATCGATTTACGACGCCGCCGTTCACTACGCCAAAACCGGCACACCGTTAGTGATCGTCGCTGGAAAAGAGTATGGCACCGGATCATCACGTGACTGGGCTGCCAAAGGTACTAAACTTCTTGGCATCCAAGCTGTAATTGCAGAAACGTTTGAACGCATTCACCGCTCCAATTTGGTCGGTATGGGTGTGCTACCGGCCACCTTTAGAAAGGGAACGACCCAAACTTCGTTGGATCTCGACGGCAGTGAATTAATCGACATTCTTGGGCTTGACGACCAGATCCGGCCACGCATGGATTTGATCTGCAAAATTACACGCGCCAGCGGCGTTATAGATGAGGTCCCACTGTTATGCCGGATCGACACCGCCAACGAGGTTGATTACTTCGTTCACGGTGGCATTCTTCACTACGTGCTTCGCCAACTTTCAGAGGCCGTATAATCAAGTGCATTCTAAAAACTAAATTGCGCCTCCCACCTTTACTCGTTCGGCGAACCTAACCATTGGCCAAGCTCTTGGCCATCATCTTAGTCATTCGCTTAGAAAAAGCCGATGGATCCGTCACGGCATCTCCTTCTATAATTCTAGCCTGGTCGAGCAGCAGCTCCGCGGTTTCCACGAGCGTTGGGTCAGAGGGTTTTTCCTTGGCACGAGCAGCTAGAGATTTTATCAACTCATTGTCCGGATTAATTTCAAGCACCCGTTTTGACATTTCATCAAGTCTGTTCTGCTGCTTAAGAAGGCGCTCGAGGTGAATATCAAGCGCACCTTCATCCGCCACCAGACAAACCGGGCTGTCAGTCAAACGGGTAGAGGCCCGGACGTCGCCCACCTCCTCGCCTAAAGCTAACTTAAACGCACCAATTAAACTTGCAATCTCACCGCTTGTCCCTGCCTCTCTCTTCTCTCTTTCCTCTTTTGCCTCATCGGAGTCAGTATCTAAATTCGATAAATCGATGTCGCCTCTGGTAACGGAACGTAAACGTTTTTCCTTATATTCTTGGACAACCCCTGTCCAAAACTCATCGACCGGATCATCGAATAGTAAAACCTCAACACCTCGGGCTAGCAGGCCCTCGATCTGCGGGCTGTTTCGCAAGCGGTCGATGTTATCACCGGATATATAGTAGATCTCTTCTTGGCCATCCTTCATTCGTTCCACATAACCTGCCAAACGCACCAGTTGGTCTCCATTGGTTGAGTGGCAATGCAATAGCTCCACGAGCCGTTCGCGATAATCGCTGTCCTCGTAAATACCCTCTTTAAGAACCGCGCCAAAATTTTCCCAGAAAGCAGCAAAATCCTCCGGAGCTTTGTTGGCCTTCTTCTCGAGTTCTCCCAGAACCCTCTTGATGAGGGCGGTACGGATTTTGGTTACCACCGGATTGTGTTGCAACATTTCTCGGCTGATATTGAGCGGCAAGTCTTCTGAATCGACTAGTCCTCTCACAAAACGCATCCATGCCGGCATCAATTCCTGGCAATCATCAGTTATGAATACTCGCTTAACGTAAAGCTTGACGCCGTGTTTACGAGCAGGGTCGAATAAATCGTGCGGCTTCGACGTAGGGATAAATAGTAAATTCGTATATTCAAGACGACCCTCAGCCTTGTTGTGAAGTGTCAACCACGGCTCATCAAAGCTATGAGCAACATGGTGGTAGAACTCTTTGTATTGATCATCGGATATATCTTTTTTTGCGCGGGTCCAAAGCGCCGCAGCGCTATTTATGGTTTCCGCGTCTTCAGCACCTGTACCGTCCAGCTGAATAGGAAGGGCAATGTGATCAGAATAGGTTGTGACAATATGACGCAGACGCGTTGGATCTAAAAACTCACTTTCCCCTTTTCTTAAATGAAGCTCAATGGAGGTACCGCGACTTTCACGCCGAACCGGGGTAACAGTAAACTCTCCAGATCCTTCTGATTTCCACTGCCACGCTGTTTCCTCACCGGCCTTTGCACTGGTAACAGTCACCTTGTCGGAAACCATGAAAGCTGAGTAAAAACCCACACCAAACTGGCCAATTAATGTCACGTCTTTTGCGGAGTCACCGGTGAGTTCATCAACAAATGCTGCCGTACCAGAACGCGCTATTGTGCCGAGGTTTTCCACCAAATCGTCATGACCCATGCCGATGCCGTTGTCGGCGACAGTGATAGTACGAGCTTTCTTGTCTATCGAAATTTTTATAGAAAGCCCCGGATCTTCCTTGATAAGTGCGGGCTCTGTAATCGCGGCGTAGCGGAGCCGGTCACATGCATCCGAACCATTGGAGATCAACTCTCTCAGAAAAATTTCCTTGTTGGTGTATAGGGAGTTAACGACAAGATCGAGAATTTTTCCGACCTCAGCCTGAAAAGGCTTCGTCTCAACACCATCGTTCACTGTATTATTGGAATTAGCTTCTCTGCTCATTACGCCGCCCCTGAATAACTTTCCATGCTGCCGAGGCCCGACCCTTCGGCATAATTATAATCTGCCAGGATATGTGGTATTTGCCCTGTCGGTTCAAGTGGTAGCTGAGTGAGCGAATCGCTTGCCTTAAGGCTGCCGAAACGCCATCTTCGAGCAGCCATGGAACAAATGCAAGCATCTCGCCGTATTGCGGCAGTCCTCGGCCCCACGAATACTGGTAAAACTCATTTAGCGGTCGAGCGAATGCTTGGTCATACATCTGGGGTTATCGGGTGCCCACTGAGGCTCCTCGCGCGTGAAATTTATGAAAAAATAGTGTCGGTACGCGGGGCCGAGGCCGTAGCATTGGTAACTGGTGAAGAAAAGATTGTGCCTCGCCGACCGCGTTACTACGTCTGTACAACAGAAGCAATGCCCCGTGATCTTACGGTCGAATTTGTAGCTATAGATGAAATTCAGTTGGCGGCTGATCCGGAACGTGGCCATGTGTTTACTGATAGAATTCTGCACGCGCGAGGTCTCTCCGAGACCATGTTTATCGGCGCCGCGACCATGAAACCCCTCTTAAAACTTTTGGTTCCTGGCATTGAGTTTGTTTCCCGCCCACGCTTTTCAAATTTAAGTTACGCTGGGGAACGGAAAATCACTCGCCTGCAGTCAAGAAGTGCTGTGGTCGCCTTCGCCGCATCCGATGTCTATATGCTCGCGGAATCACTACGCCGCTTACGTGGCGGGACTGCCGTGGTCCTGGGTGCCTTGAGCCCACGCACAAGAAATGCACAAGTCGCTATGTTTCAAGCCGGGGAAGTCGATTATCTGGTTGCCACAGACGCGATCGGAATGGGTTTGAATTTAGATGTAAATCACGTGGCGTTTGCGGAACTTAGAAAGTTCGATGGCTGGCAACCTAGAAACTTGACAGCTCCGGAAATAGCGCAAATTGCAGGCAGAGCGGGACGTCACATGCGTGATGGAACTTTTGGTACGACGGCCGACGTCGGCTCCCTACATCCAGACATTGTTGCCGCAGTGGAACAGCATACGTTCCCAGCTCTTACCAAAATTTATTGGCGCAATATACAACTTGATTTCAAATCGATAGAAAATCTCCTCCGCTCACTAGAGATCAAACCACCCTCACCCCAGTTAATTAGGCCTCGTGATGCAGAGGACGTAACTTCGTTACGCGCACTAATAGAGAACCCAGATATTCTTGCACGTGCCAATGGCCACCACGCCATATCTCTCCTTTGGGAGGTATGTTCCATTCCTGATTTCCGAAAAATGTTTACCGACGAACATGTCAAATTGCTTACCACGATTTACCTCCATTTGTCCGGACCTAACTCCCTCCTTCCAAGTGATTGGGTTCATAAGATGGCCAGCCATCTCGACCAAACCGAAGGAGATATCGATACCCTAGCAGCGCGCATTGCTCATATTAGAACCTGGAATTATGTCGGCCATCGTCAGGACTGGGTCGCAGATCCGCTTGAACTTCAGGAAAGAACACGTGCTATTGAAGACAATTTATCTGATGCCCTTCACGAACGTCTTACCCAGCGCTTTGTAGATCGACGTGCCGCCATACTAGTCAAAGGTTTCGAGCAACAAAAGGATACCCCCATACGTGTCAAATCAGGCGGTGAATTAGTTATTGGAGGTGAACTACTGGGTCGACTGCAAGGTTTGAAATTTATTCCGAGCGATACAGGGGAACGCCCGACCGGAGCAATTAAAAGCGCTATCCATCACATCCTTGCGCCCCAAATTCAGATTCAGGCAAGAGCTTTAGAAGCAGGTCGTGACGAAGACTTCGAACTAACCTCGAGCTTAACTATCATCTGGGACAGAGCTCCAGTCGGACACCTTTCCCGGGGCCCATCATCTTTGGAACCTAGGGTAACACCGATCACTGGAGAAATGGTGGATGGCCATATGCGCAGCTTAGTTCGCCGTCGTCTCGAAAAGTGGATTACAAACCACATCAGGGAACACTTCGCGCCACTCCTGAATGCTCGCGATGCTCAAGTTACTGGACCCGTGCGTGGTATCGCTTTTCAATTGCTGGAAGGCTTCGGAAATACAGAGCGACGGCATTCGGACACACTCATTAGCATTCTATCGGCAGAGGACCGAAAATCTATAGCTCGTCTCGGTATACGTCTTGGACAAATCAATTTGTTCGTGCCAGCAATGTTAAAAACGAAGGTGATTGCGCTACGAGCCCAACTATGGCGGGTTCATCGCAACGCTATCCAGGCTACACCACCATCACCAGGTAGAGTCTCGCTTCAGATTGCGAATGAGTTACCTGCTTCATACTATTCTGCGGTCGGCTATCAGCCCGTTGGTTCGTTGGCTGTGCGCGTGGATATACTTGAACGGCTAGCTGCGGCATTGCGCCGGCGCGCGCGCCAGGGTCCATTCTCGCCAACCAGGGAACTACGCTCACTATGTGGTGCCCAGCCCGACGATTTTACGGGAATTCTAAGATCATTGGGCTACCAGTTGGCAGCGGCGAACAATGAAATGCAGGACCAAAAGCGCTCTGACAAAGTTTCCCTTTATATTCATGCCCCAAAACAGAGAAAACACAGAAAAAGCAGGCCCAAAGAAAAGACTAACGCCCGTCTCTCATTTTTAGACCCCGGCGCTTCACCGTTTGAAGCACTTCGATCTCTCGATCTGAGCAATAAATGAATGATTTTGCGGGTCAACTGGAAAACAGCCAATCACTTCGCCTCGATAAGTGGTTGTGGTACGCGCGATTTTTAAAATCGCGAACTATGGCAAGTAAATTGTGCGCGGACGGAAAGGTCCGAATCAATCGTCGCAGAATCAGCAAGGCTCACTCACTGGTCCGGGTTGGAGACATTCTCACATTCCCGCACGCTAAAAGAATCCGAGTTATACGGGTCCTCACTCTGGGCGTAAGGCGAGGACCAGCGAAAGAAGCGATAACTCTTTACGAGGACCTTGCGCCGCTCGCACAACAAAAATCATCCGAATCAATGAAAAATATTTCTGGCGCACGAACACCAGGCACTGGCCGACCAACCAAGTCAGATCGTCGGGCAGTAGACCGGTTAAAGCCGCCATTTCAAATTTGACGAGGCCAAATACGAAACTCGGCTAGGATTTTTCAGCCAGAACTTTTTCCACCCAAGCTGCGCCGCCGAGCAATGTCGCTTCGTCGTTGGCACGCGCAACTAGTTGTATGGAAAGTGGCAAACTACCTGGGCCGCAGCCAATCGGTAAATTTAGGCATGGCAGATGAAGAAGCGTCCAAATTTTGTTAAACAACGGGGTTCCCGTTGTTTCCATTCCCGGGGCCTCGCCAGGCGCCGATGGCGTAATCAAGAAGCTGCAATCTCCAAATAATTTTTCGACCTCAACTCGGGCCAGACGCGCGCACTCACGTGCCGCTTTAATCTTTCCGTCATCCAAACCAAGACCGTACTCTATGAGTTGCTGAAGAGGTTTACTCAACTCAGAGTAGTGGTTTCCGAATTCCGGTGCCAGAGATTCAGCCATATCAGCACACATAATCGTATGCTGTACATCCAACAAATCAGAAAAGCCGTCGGTTGATTCTTTAGTAACAACGCTGACTTTTGATCGGCCAATTATTTCGCAAACTTTTTCGATTTCTGTTTTTAACGGAGCATCGACCTGGTCCCAATTGGGGCCCCGAAATAGTCCAATGCGTGAGGGTTTGCGTCCAGCATCGAGCAATGCCGTGCCAGCGCGCCCTAAACATGTAGCAAGAAGTGCAGTATCCCTCGTGTCCCGTGCAAACATACCCAGGGTATCAAGTTCATTGGATAGGGGTTTTACGCCGGTGGTTGAACAATATCCAAAAGTCGGTTTGAACCCGACCACCCCACAAAAAGCAGCGGGACGAATCACCGAACCTGCGGTTTGCGTTCCAAGAGCCAATGGCACCATTTGGTCCGAAACTGCCGCCGCAGAACCACTCGAGGAGCCGCCAGGAGTACGATTTAGATCATGCGGGTTTCGCGTCAATGGTGGCTTGAACGTAGCAAATTCGGTCGTAACCGTTTTCCCCAGTATGACGGCGCCGGAGTCTCGTAGTCGTTTCACACATTCGGCGTCTCGCTTGGGCTGGTATCCAGCATAAATGTTGGACCCATAACAAGTAGGCATGTCAGCTGTATCGATTAAATCTTTAATTCCAATTGGCACCCCATGTAACACTCCTTTGGCCGGCATGCTATCGCAGGTTCGAGCCTGGTGGAGCGCGTGCGAAGTGTCCACATGTTGCCACGCATGTATGCTATGTTCATTTTTAGTAATTCTATGTAGGCAATCTCGAACCAAGGCCTCTGAGGTAATCTCTCCGTCTCTAATTCGTCGGGCCGCCTCATGCGCGCTAAGCTCATTTAAGCCATTCATGTAGCTTGCCCCCGTGAACTGGCAATTGCTCGCCAGCCAATATCACGACGACAAAATCCTGACGGCCAATCAATCACATCGATGGCACGATACGCGCGCGCCTGCGCCTCAGCGACGTCGCTACCAAGCGCCGTCACCCCAAGTACCCGACCACCGGTTGAGATAACTCTATCGTCCTCCAAACGGGTTCCCGCATGAAACAACATCACATCTTCCATATTATCCAGTTTTTCTAGACCTCTTATTTCGGAACCCTTCTCGTAATCCCCCGGATAACCTTTGGCGGCCATAACAACGCAGACCGCCGCACTCGACACCCAACGAAGGGCAAAATGGCCCAACTCCCCATCACGCGTTGCCATTAGTGCCGGCACCAAATCGGACATTAGCCTTGGCAACAGAACCTGGCATTCAGGGTCGCCAAACCGAACATTAAACTCCAGTACTTTAGGTCCATCATCGGTGATCATCACGCCAGCATAAAGCACCCCTTTATAGGGGCGACCCTCCTCGACCATAGCGCGAGCAACCGGCAACATCACTTCTTCCATAATTTGTCCTTGAAGGTTTTCGGTTATAACGGGCGCAGGAGAATACGCCCCCATACCACCAGTATTGGGACCAATATCACCTTCATGCACCGCCTTGTGGTCCTGTGCCCCACCTAGCGGAAGCACCGTCTCTCCGTTAACTAAAGCGAAAAAACTTGCTTCCTCTCCCATCAAGAGCTCTTCGATCACAATCTCTGCACCCGCTTGTCCAAATTGGCCTTTCGCAATCGCCGCCACCGCAGCTTCAGCCTCAAGGAGAGTGCCAGCCACAGTAACTCCTTTACCGGCTGCCAATCCATTGGCCTTGACTACGATTGGTGCACCACGAGCGCGAACATAGTCTAGTGCCGCGGCCGGCTCAGTGAAACGAGCATAGTCTGGACCTGGCACACCATGGCGGTGGCACAAGTCGCGAGCAAAGCCCTTAGACGCTTCCAATTGGGCAGCTTTCGCATTGGGTCCAAATGCCGCTATGCCTACAGCCTCTAAATGATCAACCAACCCCGCAGCAAGCGGCGCCTCAGGCCCGACAACGACAAAATCGATATCCGTGCTCTGAGCGAAGGCCACTAGTGCATCAATGTCTAAAGGGTCGATAGGAACACA
>PTKD01000160.1 GCA_002938115.1 Alphaproteobacteria bacterium MarineAlpha9_Bin7
GGGGAAAGTTTTGATGCCGTGGTACCTGCCTTTTCGCTTGACAGCCCGTACGCCCGTAAACAATTGAACTAAAACTCTTCAGCTGACCCCTTGCATTTTGGGATGAGCTGTCGCCTGTGGAAATTGAACGCAACATGACCAAACCCGAAACCGATACTGAACTAACACCCAAAGAGCCGCTACAGAGCGAGGCTCACGGTAGCACGGCCACTCGCGAACAAGCGGAGGCGGCCGTTCGGACACTAATGGAATGGATAGGAGAGAATCCGGACCGTGAGGGCCTACGCGGCACGCCGGGTCGGGTTGCACGCGCATATCAAGAACTTTTCTCAGGTTATAACGAAAACCCCAAAGAAATTCTGCAACGAACTTTTGAAGAGGTCGACGGTTATGATGAGATGGTGGTGCTGCGAGACATCCGCTTCGCGTCCCACTGCGAACACCACATCCTTCCGATCATCGGTCGCGCTCATGTGGCTTACCTGCCTAGCCACCGCGTAATCGGAATAAGTAAACTCGCCCGAATCGTGGATATATACGCCAGGCGACTACAAATCCAAGAAAAATTGACCGTGCAGATAGCTGATACAATCAATGAAGTATTGCGACCCAAAGGTGTTGCCGTAGTGGTGGAAGCATCACATGAATGCATGACCACGCGCGGTGTACGAAAATCGGGCGTCAGCATGGTAACCAGCCGTATGACCGGTGACTTTAGATCAGACGCAAGCACACGACGTGAATTCCTGAATATTATTGGCAATCCAGCAACATGAGATATGTAATGCGCAAGGCTTATTCATTTTGCGGTTCATTACGTCACACTTGATACGTGCGCAGGCGGCAGTACTGCGCTAAAATTTGTGATTGATCTCCGATCCTCACTATTTGTTATAGGTCTCCTGCTGATTGTTCTTGCGCTGTCAATGATTTTGCCAGCCATTGCGGACGCAACATCGCATGGAGACGTTTGGCCCGTCTTCATTGCATCCTCCGCAACAACCCTATTCGTAGGAATCAGCCTCGTATTGGCTTTTCGGAAAACTGATTTCCAACTCAGTCTCAGAGAAACCTTCGTTCTAACCACAATAAGCTGGTTGGTTATCGCCCTGTTCGCTAGTTTGCCGCTTTGGTTTTCGTCACCCCAACTCAGCATAACGGATGCATTTTTTGAGGCGATGTCTGGTTTAACTACCACCGGCTCGACAGTAATGTCCAACCTGGATCAGGCACCACGAGGAATATTGCTGTGGCGTGCGATTTTACAATGGTTGGGAGGTATTGGAATCATTGTAATGGCAGTGGCCGTCTTGCCTGTCCTGAGAGTTGGCGGCATGCAGTTATTCCGCACCGAGTCCTCAGACCACTCCCAGAAGCTATTGCCGCGGGCAGCCCCGATTGCTGGCTGGATTACTTTGACCTACATAGCCCTAACTCTAACATGTGCCATCGCTTTATGGCTGGCTGGAATGAGTAAATTCGATGCTGTTTGTCATGCTATGACCACGATTGCTACTGGCGGCTTTTCCACTTCGGATGAATCAATCGGCCATTTTAATGCCGCAGCTATCGATTGGATCATAATCGTTGGCATGTTGGTTGGAGGAATGCCGTTCATGCTTTACCTAAGGGCAGTACGCGGCGACGTAGCAGCGCTGCTACATGATAGTCAGGTTCGGTGCTTCATCGGTGTCTGCATCTCCTGCGCCCTGATAATGACTGCATGGCTGTGTTACCACCTGGAGGCCTCTCCCATAATCGCCCTTCGTTATGCGGCATTTAACACAATCTCGGTCATCACCGGAACCGGATACACCACAGCACCCTACGACCAGTGGGGCTCCTTCGCGGTGACTATTCTTTTTTTTCTAATGTTTGTAGGTGGCTGCACTGGAAGCACCACCGGTGGCATAAAAGTGTTCCGATACCAGGTGCTATTAAACACTGCTCATGTCGAGCTAACGCACTTAGTTCGCCCGCACGCCGTTATGGCGCCACGGTTTAACGGCGAACCAATTCCACACGGAATAGCTGGCGCTGTACGCGGCTTTTTCTTTGTGTTCCTTGCAGGGTTCGTGATCACCGCCCTGGCACTTGGATTGCATGGATACGATTTCATCACAAGCACGAGTGGAGCTGCCGCAGCAATCGCGAACGTGGGGCCAGGGCTGGGTCCTTTAATTGGGCCCTCGACTAATTTCGCAGAAATTGAAGACTCAGCAAAATGGCTGCTGTCCGCAGCGATGCTGCTCGGCCGCCTGGAGTTATTTACCGTACTAGTCCTATTTATTCCCAGTTTTTGGCGAGAGTAACCTGATCTTTGAGCCGACATCTTCTTGAATTGCTATCAGTGCAGGCACCACAACGAGCACCAAAATCGTTGTTGCTAGTAACCCGAATACGATTGTTAATGCCATTGGCTTCAAGAATTGCGCTTGAAGACTGGTCTCCGACAACAGCGGCAGCAAACCACCAATGGTGGTCAAAGATGTCAAAACTACAGGTCTTAAACGATCTCGTGCACCGTCGATAATAGCGACGTGTAAATTGTCACCGCCATTGTATCTTTCATCAATCGATGTCACCAAAATTATAGAATCATTTACGACGATTCCGGATAGACCAAGCAAACCGACCAAACTCAGAATCGTCAAATCGAAGCCTAACAACCAGTGTCCAAAAATTGCGCCGACTACAGCAAATGGGATTATCGACATGACCACGAGAGGACGAGTATAGCTTGCGAACACCCAGGCAAGCACTATGTAGATCATCGCTAAGCCCGCTAGTGCCCCAGTACTCATATCCGAAAGAGTTTCTCCTTGTTCCTCCGCCTTACCCGCAAAACGGAAGTCGATGCCGTGGCGCTTTGCAATCTTTGGAAGAACATCAGCCTCCAGTTCAGCAACTAATTCCGTGGGGTTAATAACACTTTCGTCTATTTCCGCAGTAACCGAAACTTCTCTAACGGCGTTCTCACGACGAATCAAAGCGAAACCACGACGTGTGTGCAGATCAACAATTTGCAAAATCGGCACTTCCGCACCGCTAGGCGCGCGCAAATAAAGCGCGCGCAGAGTCGCTGATGTAATTAAGTCGCGCGGCAATTGAACCCGCACTGCTACTTCCTCATCATTTCGAACAAATCTATGAGCTATTACCCCATCGAATGCGTTGCGCACTTGCCGTGAAACCGATTCATTTGTGAAACCAAGCATCCTGCCGCGCTCGTTGACCGAAAAAATAAGCTCTTGCTTGCCCCAGGGTAGATTGTCCGTAATATCACTAACGCCATTGAAGCGACGTATTGAATCACGCGTTTCTAGAGCAGCTTGTTTCAAGGAAGCAGTTTCACCACCATAAAGACGTATATCCAAGTCTCGACCTGGGGGACCACCTTGGCGAGCTCTGATAGTAAGCGTTTCTAACCCTGGTAATTCTTTAATTTCAGCCCTCCATGCTGAAATCATTTCCGTGGTTCGAACCTGACGGTCTTCCGACGGAGTGAGTTCTACAATCATCCCGCCCACATGATTTCCGTAGCTAGAACTCATTCCAAAACTACTTACCGGTACCGCAATTGATCCCAATGCCACCTGCACTACACCAGGCCCACCTTCAATCAGTCCACTCTCTGCAGCGTAAAGTGCCCGATCAAGTTCTGTAACCATTGCATTGGTGCGAGCGCGTGTGGTGCCCGGAGCAAAAGTAAAATTCGCGTAAATGATATCGCTCTCTGGAGATGGGAAAAAAACGAATTGAACGCGACCGCCTGCAACCAAACCTATCGCCACAATGAGTGCTGCCAGCATCCCACTCAATGTTCCGTAACGCCATTTAACACAAAATTCTACAAACCGCCGAAAGAATCCATCTCGGAAATGATCATATATTTCGTTGAATCGACGGCGGAATTCGGAAACTTCTCCTTGATGCGTCGCTAAAGCACTACGCATGTGACCTGGTAAAATTAAAAAACATTCGATGAGGCTCGCAATTAGCACTGCAACCACTACGAGGGGTATCGCCATGATTATTTCCCCTATAATCCCTGAAATCATCATGACTGGTATGAATGCGGCTATAGTGGTGAGGCTCGCACAAAATACGGGCGACATCATACGTTGGGCACCAGACAAGGCAGCGTCGGCCGCCCCCAGACCTGCGGAATGACGTGCCACTGCGTGCTCACCCACCACGATCGCATCGTCTACGACAATTCCGATCATCATGATCAAAGCAAACAGGCTGACCATGTTAATCGATTGCCCCGTAGCCAACATCACCGCCAGAGCTCCCAGGACTGCAGTGGGGATCCCAACCGCTATCCACAAAGCCACACGTGAATTTAAAAACAAAAACAGAACCCCAAGGACCAACACCAGACCGCCAGCACCGTTGCGTAAAAGCAAATTGATTCGCTCGCGGATTAAATTGGCTGCGACGTCAAACTGCTGGACAGTTAAATTTGCAGGAAGAGTTGAGCGAAGTGTGCGGACATATTTGTCAA
>PTKD01000161.1 GCA_002938115.1 Alphaproteobacteria bacterium MarineAlpha9_Bin7
GGCAGCAGACAAAGGCGTGCCGGTATTTTAATCCGACCAACGTTTCGATATCTTTGCCCAACTGTATAAAAAATAAAATTTAAATCTGAAAACCTGGCGCTTACGG
Source organism: Alphaproteobacteria bacterium MarineAlpha9_Bin7 (assembly GCA_002938115.1). Taxonomy (GTDB): domain Bacteria; phylum Pseudomonadota; class Alphaproteobacteria; order UBA7887; family UBA7887. The sequence goes on from PTKD01000161.1 coordinate 107, forward strand.
ACGCTAACTATAGGTACTCCCAGGTGGCGTCTAGAAAACCTCAAACCTATCATCATCGTGCGCAGGACCTTGCCTTCCATAGGCTCTCAGAATGTTTCCGAGCTGGCCTACACATTCCATAAACATTGGTTCAGAAGTCTCCCTCTATGCGGTCTCCATTGGCATAAACCATGACGCCTTTGCCAGATCGTTTGCCATTTACAAATGTCCCCTCAAAGCGCCCACCATCAGCATAGTGCACAACTCCAGGCCCGCTTTGTAGACCATCAGCAAAAATACCTACGTGCCGATCACCATTGGAATATGTAAATGTCCCATCGCCGTGCGGTTTATCATTAGCAAAACTACCCTCATAAACGTTCCCGCTGGCAAAGACATAAAGACCCGTACCGTGCCGCTGTCCCTCAACAAATTCACCCTCGTAGCGATCCCCATTGGTCAACGTTAGTTTACCTTTTCCATGCCAAAGACCTCTTACATACTCACCTACGTAAACATGCCCACTTGCAAAAGCAAAAACGCCCGTGCCATGCATCTCAGCATTTAAAAAAGTGCCCTCGTATGTGTCCCCATTTGCAAACACAAATCCGCCCACACCATGCCGCTCCCCGTGCGAAAATTCTCCCTCGTATTGATCTCCATTCGAAAAAACCAAAACGCCTTCGCCGTCCATCTGTCCGTCGCTAAAGCCGCCCTCATAACGATGCCCATCAGAAAATGTTAATAGTCCTTGGCCTTCACGTTTCCCCTCGACAAATGGGCCCTCGTACCTATCCCCGTTAGAAAAGGACAGCTCACCAAGCCCATGCATTTGCCCATCAGAAAACTCACCTTCATAGGTGTCGCCATTGGCATAATGGAATGTGCCAATACCATCCATTTTTCCTTCTTTTAGTTCTCCCTCATATCGGCTGCCGCTCGCAAAGTCGATGATTCCGCGTTTGAGCGTAGCCAATGCGGCCTTCCCTTCAGGATCCGTAACAGGGGCCACACTCTGTTCTTCACCAAACACGGGCGCCCGCACTGAAACGGCAAGGATACAAAAAGTGGCTGCAAATAATACCGAAGCCCAACCAAATTTGATGGAAAGTGGGTCTCCATCTGTACTAGACATTTTACCCTCCCTTCCGCCTTCGACGGAAAGCGCAAAACCCGGGACAACGCCTGTTCGGAGAAAGGTGCCGAGCTTTGGGCCAAATTTGCGTCCCCAATCATCATGATTGAGTGCGTTTGCTTTGCCTACCATATTTTCTCCCAGAGAGCGCACGCATTCTTTCCCAACCAGGACATCAGAAAATATGTAATGCGCTGCCTCGACAGCAAGCCCCTTACGTCTGAACGAAAAGCGCGGTAGCACCCGACCAGAGAGCATAGTATTTTATCTGCCGTTACTGGTGCGTAATGACACGTAAATGAATCGGAGCGCCATTCGATGTCAATTAAATCTCGAATCCGAACCATCCCCGACTACCCGAAAAAAGGGATCATGTTCCGCGATATCACAACACTTCTTGCAGATCCCCAAGGTCTTCAGCTCTCAGTAAACAAAATGGTAGAGCGGTACGCCAAACACAAAATAGACAAGGTAGTTGGGATTGAGGCACGCGGATTCATTTTTGGGGCACCTCTAGCGCATGGCCTAGGCGTCGGATTTATTCCCATCCGTAAGAAAGGGAAACTTCCCGCAGATACCATCTCCCACAAATACGATCTTGAGTACGGATCAGATGTGTTGGAAATACATGCTGACGCTGTCAAGAACGGAGAATCGGTGGTGTTAGTTGATGATCTTCTCGCCACCGGCGGGACAGCCGAAGCTTCTATTCATTTGATCGAGGAAATCGGAGGAGAGATTAAAGAATGTTGTTTCGTTGTCGACCTTCCCGACATCGGCGGCCGCGCTCGACTTGAAAAACTCGGTTACGATGTGTTTACTTTATGTGCGTTCGAGGGTGAATAAAAGCACCTTGCTCGGTAAGCAAATCGGTTCCCAATAAACGAGCCTCGTCTGACTTAACCGACCAAGCGACGTTCAACCTGCTCGCAGACGTAATGATAAAGACAAGTATGGATTTCTTGGATACGAGGGGTCGACGATGAAGGCACTGCAACCAAAACATCAGCATCGGCCAATTTCCCTCCGCCTCGGCCTGTGAACGCAATACTAGTCATTCCCTGGTTCTTGGCGGCGGCAACAGCTCGGACGACGTTTTCGGAATCTCCACTCGTACTTAAACACCAGAGCACTCCACCCTTCTCTCCAAGCGCCTCCACTTGACGGGCGAAAAGTGTTTCATACTCGAAATCATTGCTCCAAGCCGTTGTGATAGCGGGATCACTTCCGAGCGAAATAACCTTGTACGCCGATCGATCGAGCAAATACCGCCCCACCAGTTCGCCAGTTATGTGCATAGCATCTGCCGCAGAACCACCATTCCCACAAACCAATACCGATTTCCTTGCGTCAATTGCCTCTACCAGGATGTCTATCGCAGAGGCAACAGGCTGGCCAAGCCCAACCTTTGCCGTTTCGGTCAATAATTTAGCAGTTCCAGTCAAATATTGGCTTATAGTCAAGATATTGTCCCGCCAAGAAATTATCTACTGAGTTAGCATCCATTAACTATTGTCCGCCAGTCATTGTACCATAAAAACTTTGACAATCTGAACGCCGGATACCTAGTAAACAATACATACTACAGCTAAAGGCTACGCCTAACTAATCGTGTCACCCACCACAATTTCCAACCAAGAGTTTGGAGCCCAAAGTCGGACAAAGAGAGAAAAGAAAATGCTGCAGCAAGCCACGGATTTTAGAGCAGAAAGCGACGCACTGTATCGACTTCTAGAACCACTAAGTGACAATAATTTAGAGCAGGAGACTCAGTTCAAAAAATGGACGATCAACACCATACTGCAACACCTGCACTATTTTAATTATGCTGCACATGTATCCCTCAGCGACGAGGAAGAAATTGTGCGGTTGCTGAATGATCTTCAAGAAAGCCATAAGACAGGAGAAAGCCTTGTCACGTTCACCGACAGAAAATTAAACGGTGCCAGGGGTAAGTCGCTCCTACATTTGTGGCGGGACTACTACACTGATATGTCTCACAGTTTCCACGAGTCAGATCCCAAAAAACGCGTGAAGTGGGCCGGGCCAGATATGAGTGTTTTGTCTAGTATCACCGCCCGCCTGATGGAAACCTGGTCTCACGGCCAAGGAATTTATGATCTTATGGGAGTAGTGCGCAAAGACTGTGACTACATCAAAAATATTGTAGTACTAGGCAACAACACGTTTGGTTGGACTTTTATAAATCGTAAGCAGGCGGTCCCCGCTAAAAAACCGTTTTTGCGGCTCGGTGCACCTTCAAACGATATTTGGGAATTCAACGAATATTCTGAAAATGATCTCATTGAGGGCTCGGCGACCGAATTTTGCCGGGTGGTCACGCAGACTCGGAATGTTCAGGACACCACACTCACAGTAGTAGGCGAAACAGCTAACAGATGGATGAACCTTGCACAATGTTTTGCGGGCGCGCCACAAGACCCACCACCACCTGGTACACGCTACACACGCGTCTGAGGCCTAACTGTCACGCAGCGGTAAGCTGATCAATCTGCGTAGGGTCCAAACCGAGTACTTTTGCTGCGTTCAGAACTTGACGCCAAGTTTCGTTATCAACAGAAATTCCTCTTTCCTGGTGTCGGACCGTCGCGGTATTCAGTCCCGTATCAAATATTAGGTAGGCCTCAGACCTTAATCCGCCGACACAGCGTTACTCTCGCCTTGGAGAAATTCGATAGCCCCCTTTTCAAAACTTTTAGTGATACCAAACGCAAAGTTCGGATTAAACACTGGGTTGAAGGCAGAACCGTAAAAATCTTTGTGCCCTCCCTGATGGAGACCAATTAAATAATATCTGCCTTCGTTGAAATAAAAAATTGGAGATCCCGAATTATCGCGGCGTCCAAGATCACAATCGTGCAACAGGATTGAAGGAATGTCCCAGAACATGTCGCCGGGCGCTTTCCGGTGCAGATGGCATTTCCGGTTGACTAGTTTGCGGTAGGGGCGACGACGAAAATCAAACGAAACGTGAACGATATTATCCTTCAACTGGTCAAAATTGTGGGATGTAACTGGAAGAATTCCGGCAAAGCTAAAACCTTGATTGGTATTGTCAGCGAGGACATCTTTCGAAAGTTTCAAAAGAATCCAGTCATTCTGCATTTGACCCGGTTTAACGCGCACGTTGCCAACCAAATAATGGTCTATATCGACCGTCACTTTC
>PTKD01000162.1 GCA_002938115.1 Alphaproteobacteria bacterium MarineAlpha9_Bin7
CTATTTAACACACTGATTGGTGAAAACCGTGTCATAACGGGCCCAGAACCAGGCGTTACGCATGATTCCGTCCATGTGGATTGGAAGTACGATAAACGCCGTGTACGGTTGGTTGATACGGCGGGCCTACGTCGGCGCCCACGTGTTATCGACCCGATCGAAAAGCTGTCATCTGAGGACAGCCTCCAGGCCATACGGTTTTCCAACCTCGGAATTTTGATACTAGATGCAACCAAACCAGTGGCTCGCCAGGATTTAACCATCGCGGAACACATCGCATCGGAGGGACGGGCCCTAGTGATTTGCGCCAATAAATGGGATAAGGTCAGCCGTAAAAAGGCCATCCAGGCGGCGTTGGTGCAACAGGTGGAAAGGGCATTGCCTCAGTTGGGGGCTATTCCCCTTGTGACCTGCTCGGCGCTACACGGGCGTGGTACCGAGGTTTTAATGGAGGCTGTATTTTCAGCATACGAGCAATGGGGTCGACATTTGTCGACAGCGGCACTCAACCGATGGCTGGAAGCAGCCGTTGCCCGGCACCCGCCTCCCCTAGACAACGGTAGAATGGTCAAACTGCGCTACATCGCTCAGTTCGCCACACGTCCACCGCGATTCACTTTATTCGCTAACCGGCCAAAAGCCATCTCAGATCCCTATCTGCGATATCTAGTTAATGAGCTTCGAACTTCGTTTGACCTGCAAGGCGTACCAATTCGCCTCCTTACGCGAGCAGGCAAAAACCCGTACGCGAAAAACTAATAATCGCGCACCTATACTGGCACAACCTCGCCATGCCGTCTGCAGGTAGACAGCGATAACTCTACAAACACGTTTGTAATTGCTTTGGGTCGAACCAAGGAAGCCGGATCTTCTCCAGGCATCGCTGCCGCACGCATCTCTGTACGCACTATCCCAGGATTGACAATATTGACACGGAGTTCAGATTTTTCGGTCTCTGCCGCATATGTGCGAACCAACATTTCCATGCCCGCTTTACTAACGGCGTATGCACCCCAGTAGGGCGCTGCTCTGTGGCCAACGCCCGAAGTTACAAATAATGCCCTACCGGAACCGGAGGCTCGCAGAAGCGGGTCAAAACTGCGTATCAGCCGCCAGTTCGCATTCAGGTTAACATCGATCACTCGGTTCCAGACACTAGGAGCCACGTGTCCAATAGGGCCAAGTACGCCTAGAATCGCCGCATTACCCACTAATACATCGACCCTACCATGACGCTCAAACAGCGTCTCCGCCAAGCGATCAATGCCAGCTCCATCCGTTATATCCAACGGCACCAAAGTGGCACTTCCACCAAACGCCTTAATATCGTCGTCCAGCTTCTCTAGATCGTCCTTTGTTCGCGCCAATGCGACCACGTGAGCTCCTTCAGCCGCAAAACGTAACGCAACCGCTCGCCCGATTCCGCGAGAAGCACCGGTGATGAGCGCTATCCGACCTTCAAGAGATGACGCAAGCACTCACATTGCCTCATCGAGCAATGACAATTGTGCTGTGGCTTCGCCGCCTAGTTGATCAGTCAACTCGATTGGGTAATCACCGGTAAAACAAGCATCGCAAAACTGCGGACTGGTTGGATCACGACCTGCGTGACCCATGGCACGATACATACCGTCTATTGAAATAAAGGCCAAACTATCAACGCCAATATGGGCCGCCATTGCACCGACGTCCTTTTGAGATGCCAGCAACTGGTCACGTGTTGGAGTGTCTACTCCATAAAAACAAGAATGTGTTGTGGGTGGACTGGCAATACGCATATGCACTTCTGTTGCGCCCGCGGCACGCACTAATTCCACAATTTTAGTTGAGGTGGTCCCGCGAACAATCGAATCGTCAATTAAAACAACCCGTCTCCCCGACAATACCGCACGATTGGCATTATGCTTCAACCGCACACCAAGATGGCGAATTGAATCCGTGGGCTCAATGAACGTACGTCCCACATAGTGGTTGCGTATAATACCCAGATCAAAAGGGATATCCGCCTGCTCTGAGAAGCCGATTGCTCCCGGCACTCCGGAGTCCGGTACCGGCACCACGATATCCGCATTGACTCCGTGTTCGCGCGCCAGCTCGGCTCCCATCCTTTTTCTTGCCTGATAGACATCAACTCCCTCAACAACACTATCCGGACGCGAAAAATAAATATATTCAAAAACACAAAATCTTTTTGAAACACCTTTGCCAAATGGCAGCAAGCTGCGCACTCCATCACCATCGATAACAACAACCTCTCCTGGCAGGATATCGCGAACAAAATTAGCGCCGATTATATCTAGAGCACAACTTTCAGAGCAGAGGATGTGCCCTCCATCCAATTCACCGAGCACCAATGGACGCACACCGTGTGGGTCACGTGCACCAATTAACGACTCATGGGTTTGTATGACCAGTGCGTATGCCCCACTCAAACGGCGCAACGCCGCAATCAACTTTTCCACCATTCCCACCTTGTCGCCAGTAGCAACCAAATGAACAATCACCTCAGTGTCCATTGTAGACTGGAAGATCGAGCCACGTTTCTCTAGTTCCCGCCGTAGACCATTCGCATTTGTAATATTTCCGTTGTGAGCGATCGCCAGACCACCCCCAGCAAGATCAGCAAACAAAGGCTGTACATTTCGGAGCACGGTTTCGCCGCTAGTTGAGTACCGGACATGGCCAATCGCAGCATGCCCACTAAGTTGCCCAATTACAGCTGCACTAGAAAAATGATCCCCCACGTTGCCAAGACTCCGATGGCTATGAAAGTGCACGCCATCAAAACTGACAATTCCTGCAGCCTCCTGACCCCGATGCTGAAGTGCATGCAACCCAAGGGCGGTATGAACCGCCGCGTCTACGTGCCCATAGAGGCCAAACACGCCACATTCCTCGTGCAACTTATCGTCGTCAAAGGGGTTTGCACCTATCGGGGGGTAAGTTTGGATCATTTACCTTGATACTCCCTCGGAATCGTTTGGTAGGGTATCAATCAAACGATCCATTTCTTTGGTCTGCCCCTCACTATAACTGGTTTCGCTGTCTAAAGCCCGGGGCTGAGCCACCGGCGGATCTGTGAACCGCTGCAATTGTTCCAGTTGCTCCTGAGTTTCCTTTAACTCTTTTGCCTGATTTTGAACCTCACGGAAACCCTCAACCGGCAAATTAAATGTTCCTGCCGGGACGAGCGTTACAATTAGTCCCGCCGAGTAATCGATTAAAGGCAAACTGCGGGCTTGCAGCACCCAGTTAGGTGCACTGTCATCTTCGCGCCAAACAGCCCGGCTTGCCACCATATATAGAAGCGTAATCACAAACACGCCACGCACCACCCCAAACAATAGCCCCAAAGAGCGATCCAGGCTGTTAAGCGGACTACCTTTAATTCGCACAACTATGAAATGGATTATGAGCCAAAAAATTACCAATGCTGCAAGAAATATTGCTGCGCCAGCGATTATGTCAGCCAACCAAGTTTGTTGGACCCATTCATGAGTATATCGCTGACCAAGTGGCAACAACCATATGGTTGCAAATGCTGCTCCCACCCAACCCGCTATCGCCAGGGTCTCACGAACAAAGCCTCGGTAAAACGCAAACAGAGCAGACAAAACAACCAGCCCTACCACCACGAAATCCGGAAGGTTAGCGACGACCCAACTAACGTCGGCGCTGGTGTTCATGATATTGCTCTGTTCAAGATGCCACCAATACAGACTTCTGACCGTCAATGTAAATGTTGGCGAAAGTGGATAGGGTGGTGATGGGGGTCAAATCGACACCTAAACGGCATGCGTGATTGAAAGCGTCGTTACACCAATCGGACGCACACAGTGTGACAGGCCATTCAACGAGAAAAGAAAGATACGGCCTCGGCCTGTCGCGGCCATAAATTTCAAAAACATCTGGCCAAGTACAGTAAGAAACGTCATCGACTAATCCGCTCCATCCAAATAAGCGCGAGGGATCCTATCGCCGAGACGCGTGAGCACTTCATACCCGATGGTGCCGGCCTCCTCAGCAACAGTGTCAAGAGCACGTTGGCCGCCAATCAAATCAACAATAGCCCCCGGTTGTGACAAGGACTCCGGAACAGAGGACACATCCAACGTGATTGCGTCCATCGACACCCGGCCAACCACAGGTACACAGAATTGGCCTATGTAGGCGCTCGCACGCCCCCCCAGAGCACGAATAAACCCGTCGGCATAACCGACCGGGACCGTCGCTATTCGTGTGGGCGCTTTAACCCGGTGCGTCGCACCATAGCCAACGGTCATAGGGCTGTCAACGCGACGCACCTGTAG
>PTKD01000163.1 GCA_002938115.1 Alphaproteobacteria bacterium MarineAlpha9_Bin7
AAAGTCAGGCGCCACACAACTGGCCACTACGATGCGATCAATACCTTCATGAAGAGCGATCCCGTGCGGGTAGGTCCCCGGCATGAAAATGGTTTTTATTGGTGTGTCGTTGACTGCGTCACCAACAATTACGTTTTCGGATCCCATACAAGTCACGTACCAAGTCTTATTGTCATCTGAAAAAATAATGTTCTCCTGCACCTTACACCCGGGTATCGAAATGGGGACGAGGCGATACGGAAATTCAGTCAAATTAATAACGTGTAAGGTTTCGGTTCGCAGGGCCGTGACATAGGCCTTAGTTGCGTCTCGATTGTAGAAGATATGATGGAGGACAAACTCAGGTGAAGTCGGAATATCAATTATTATCCTACCGTAATCAGCAGATTCTGGGTCAAGCTCAACGATCGCTATTCCTTCCCGGCGTCGGTTGTCCGTTCCCTGAATTTGAAGAGCTTCAAGAGACTCTTCAGCTTTGGTTTCGTAGTTAAGAATTGACAACATCTCTGCAAAACTTGCTGTCGAGGCCATGCCAATCGACGTCCCACACAACACTCCAAGCATGTGGCGTCGGGTGACGTTCCGCAGCACGCAAACGCCGAGAGACCAGCCCTGCATGCAGAATTTTGTTTCAGTCGCTAAGCCCATTAAGATGAGCTCCAAAAGATGGGTGATGTAACTATTTAACTCCAGAATACCGACTAGAGAAAGGCTTAACTTACGGCCAAGATCTTAGGTTCGTGGTAAATGTTTGGGATTTAACCGAACGTATTAACTATTTACATTCAGAAATATTATTTGGACAGAAGATAAAAATCGAATGTGCTTCCATACCGCCAATCCGACTCCCTTTGTACCCTTAATCCAACGCCATTAGACTTTAATCCACATACCTACCTGGGAGAGAAAAGATGCGAGACTTGACTGAAGAAAATTTAACCGAAGTTGTAATCCGAAAACTCGGCGATACTGACGACCCACGCCTGAAACAAGTCATGTCCTCCCTCATTCAATCCTTGCATGCATTTATTCGCGAGGTTGAACCGACCCAGGATGAATGGTTGGAAGCGATCAAGTTTCTGACAGAAGTTGGTCAAAAATGTACGGACGAGCGCCAGGAATTTATTCTTATGTCTGATACGCTTGGGGCCAGTATGTTGATAGATGCTATCAATAACCGGAAAGTCGATGACGCAACCGAATCAAGTGTACTCGGGCCCTACTACCGTGCATCTGCTCCAGAGTTGGAGTATGGAGATTCAATCAATATAACCAACGAAGGCGACTCGTTAGAGGTGCGCGGACTGGTATCGGATCAGTACCACAATCCGATAAAAGGAGCGATCCTCGATATCTGGCAAACAGCACCAAACGGCCTTTATGACGTCCAAGATGATAAACAGCCAGATATGAACCTCCGCGGCAAAATTCTCACTAACCGTGACGGTCGGTATTTTTTTCGTACCGTCAGACCTGCTAGTTACCCCATCCCCACAGATGGGCCCGTTGGGAAGATGCTGTCGGCACTAGGTTGGCATCCTAATCGACCAGCACACATCCATTTTATAGTGTCCGCCAAAGGTTATAAGCCGATCACAACGCAACTGTTTATCGAGGGCGACCCATATCTCGATTCCGATGCTGTATTTGCGGTAAAAAACTCTCTAGTCGCCAATTTTATTAGGCCAGAATCCGACTCCTCCCAAAATACGCCCAGTAACAGCGCATCTACCTTACAAAATGAAATCAACTACGACTTCCACCTAGAACCAACGCCACGAGCCCAATCCTAAATGCGAGGGATGGTACATACATATAAAAAGCTCTCTTCGCCATAGGACCTCGTATGCATAGGTCCTTATATAAGCCCGACTACACGGGCATGGTCCTGCCAGAATAAAGCCTGCCGACCCTCGCAGTATCTTCCCCCAAACGGCCTGCAGCAGAAACAACTCTGATACCTTCGTCTATTTTCCCAACAATAGTATCCGGCGTACCTTGCTCGAGGAACCTGACCCCGTTCTTTTTGCAGGCTGTAAAAACCTTCTCTCGAGCCCGCAACAGCTCCTCTGTCAACGGTTCCGGAATTTCTATATATCCAAAAGACATACTCATGTCGCCTGGACCCCACTCGGCAAAAGCTACTCCAGGAACTGATAAAATCTGCTCGACATTATCGAGAGCTCTTTTGTTCTCTATCTTGAGGCCCAATAAGATTTCGCCGTCCGAATTAAGTGGCCAAACATCCGCAATTTTTAGGTACTCCTCAGGAGAAATACCCCAAATTGGTGCGGCTGAGTCCTGTCCTGCTGAGCCCCGGCGACCTTCAGCGAGTCCTCTTCCGACCCCCTGAGTATGGAAAGGGTATCGGCATGCCTCCACAAATGCCTTTACTGCACCAACCGTTTCCGCGTGGCAAAGAACCAGCCCATGCGCACCTCTCGCCAAAACTTGTGTGATCTGCCATGCATTTGATTTAACTGCTTCTTCGCTACTTCCCACTACCGGCAATTCCACGATCACACCAGGGGTAGGATGACCGCTCGCGGTAGGGCCACCTTCAAGCAGACCATTCATATATTCCTCAAGTCCCTTCAAATCAAACGTCCCATGCTCCATACCTATGTTTATGTAGTCCGCCCAGGTGCTAGCCATCTCCTTCCCAACCGCATAGGTTAAGGTGGTACCTACATGGGCGCCGGTATAATAGATCGGCTGGTCCTCTTCCAGCAGTTCCAAGGCTCGGTTGATCCTGGCGGCCATCATTTGCCTTTCTAGTACTTGCCCGGTTGTATGTTAACGGATCGCAAACCATGCTTGCACTCAAATACCAGATTATACAATTTGATTGCCCACGGAGCATAATTGCTAGTGATCAAGGTGCGCCAAGTCGCGAAAACCATGGTGTGCTCACAAAGTATGTGGGGCATACCTCGCCCTAGACCCTTGTGGAGGGGATCTTTATGAAAATTGCGATAATCGGGGTCGGAGCGATGGGATCGGTTTACGCGGGATTTCTCGCCGACGCAGGAAACGAAGTATGGGCCGTTGATGTGCAACTCGATCACATAGAGGAAATTCGCAAAAGAGGCCTCCGAATTGAAGGAATCAGCGGGGATCGTATTGTTGAAATGGCGGCAACTACGGATGCCAACGATGTTGGGCCTTGTGACCTGGTGGTCATTGCCACCAAAGCTATGCACGTTAAAGCAGCGGCTAAATCGGCAAAGTCACTTCTTAAAGAGAACACTACCGTACTTACAATTCAAAATGGAATAGGTAGTTTCGAAAAAGTAGCCAGCCTGTTGGGGGAAGAAAAGATTACGATCGGTGTCGCAGGTGGTTTTGGAGCATCAATTCAAGGACCCGGCCATGTCCATCACAATGGTATGGAATTAATCCGTTTTGGTGAAATGGTAGGGCCGGTGACTACGCGTCTCAAAAAAATCGCCAACGTCTGGTCTGATGCAGGATTTAACGTCAAGACGTACGATGACATACAAAGAATGGTCTGGGAAAAGCTTATTTGCAACGTATGCTTTAGCGGGGTTTGTACTGTGTCCCATTCTCAGATTCGAGTGGTTCTCAACGATACCCATCTCTGGGCAATAGCCAAAGGATGCGCGCAGGAATCGTACCAGGTAGCCCAAGCCAAAGGCATTCAAGTTTCTTTTGATGAGCCGATAGCCTATGCCCGTGCGTTCGGCGAAAAAATGCCAGACGCTAGACCGTCCATGTTACTCGATCATATGGCTGGGAAAGCGTCAGAAATCGATGCAATTAACGGTGCAATCGTTCGAGAAGGCGCTGCGATCAAAATTCCCACGCCCTTCAATACCGTTATTGCCTCCTTAATAATAGCGGAAGAGAACAAGATGGGATGGCGTTAACTAACACAGAAACTATGCGATTCACGAATGGTTTAGGGGTCTCGTTTAACGTGCTCATTATTTAGCTTTCAATATCATAAGTATGATCCAACAGATTGGATTATAAGGAGTAAAAGATATATTAATCGATGGGGAAATTGGAAGTTAAAGCAGCTGCAATCACGGGTGGGGACACAGGCATTGGGAAATCCACAGCCACATTGTTTGCCAGAGAAGGTGCACGGATTGCCATTAATTACTGGTCTGAGAACGCGGGGAAAGAGACCGCCACTGAAATAAAAAAATTAGGAGGAGAGGCACACTTCATCGAGGCCAATGTGAGCGAACCCGATGAAATAGAAAAAGCAATAGGAGAAGCGGCCAGAAAACTGGGGACTCTTCACGTTCTACCTA
>PTKD01000164.1 GCA_002938115.1 Alphaproteobacteria bacterium MarineAlpha9_Bin7
TTCAAGCGTGTCGTTATAGTGATCCCAATGATCGTTACTCCAGCGACAATCAATAGTCCCAGAATAATCACGATAGCCTTGAGTATGTTTATATTAATGGTTTAGGCCTTGATTGAAAAAATGGTTGAATCAAAACAACTCCACGTAACGGTAGGGCCCACGGCAGTGAGAAGACGTCTTGACCGCACACTTGCAGACCAAATTTCGACACTTTCCCGAACCCGTCTTAAAATGCTAATCCAAGCTGGATTAGTTGAGGTTGATACAAAGCCAATTACTGATCCAGCCTATCGTCTTTCCAGCGCCGAAAGGATAACGGTAACCGTACCACCATCTGAAGCCGCAAGTCCTATACCTCAAACAATGCCTCTGACTGTAGTTTACGAAGATGATGACCTAATTGTCATCGACAAACCGGCTGGATTAGTGGTGCACCCAGGACCCGGAAATCCGGACCGGACGCTGGTAAATGCTCTACTAGCGCACTGCGGGAACAGCCTATCTGGGATCGGTGGAGTGCGCCGGCCAGGTATCGTCCACCGTCTAGACAAAGGCACAAGCGGCTTGTTAGTGGCAGCCAAAAATGATGCGGCGCATGAGCACTTATCAAAATTGTTCCGAAAGCACCGCATTGAGCGAGCATACAAAGCAATTGTTTTCGGGATTCCTAGTCCTCCACGTGGCAGTATCACGGGAAATATCGGCCGAAACCCCGGAAATCGGAAAAAAATGGCCGTCGTTGCTCGAGGTGGCAAAACAGCACAAACCAAATACTGCCTGCAACAAGTTTTCGATAATGGTGCAGCGTCTTTAGTGATCTGTCGACTAGCAACGGGGAGAACCCATCAAATTCGAGTCCATATGGCGAGCATAGGTCATCCAGTGTTATCGGACCCACTCTACGGAAGCCGCCGCGCTATACTTGCACGCGTATCCCTTGCCGCTCGCGATCACGTTCGAGCATTGCCACGCCAAGCATTGCACGCATATCGCCTTGGCTTCAGCCATCCAGCTACAGGCGCAACAATGACATTCAATAGCAACTTGCCATATGATATGTACAATGTGATTAAAGGCCTTAATGGCGGGCGTTAAATTTAGGTTAATTAGCCATAATTGGGACCCAATTTGTCTTTAATATGCATAAAACTCGATATGTTCGTGCCCACCGAGCCCAGAAGCATAAAGTGATTTGCTTCCGAGGCATGGCTTGCACACACCATCGTGGTCACAGCGGGAGCATTGAATAAATGGCAACCTCTCGATTACCCACAATCTCTAGCGAAGGCGGACTTTCCTACTACCTTCAAGAGATTCGTCGCTTCCCTATGCTTACACCAAAAGAAGAATTCACACTGGCCAAACAGTGGACTGAGGAAGGTGATGTCGAAGCTGCCCATAAGTTGGTGACATCCCATTTACGTTTAGTTGCCAAAATTGCTATGGGCTATCGTGGCTACGGTCTTCCGGTTGGTGAGCTCATTTCGGAAGGCAACATCGGCATGATGCAAGCAGTGAAACGTTTTGACCCCGATCGAGGATTTCGCCTTGCGACCTATGCAATGTGGTGGATCAGGGCGGCTATACAGGAATATATTCTACACTCCTGGTCCCTGGTAAAAATTGGGACAACTGCTGCACAAAAAAAACTTTTTTTCAACCTCCGAAAAATTAAAGGCCAAATCCAGGCTATTGACGATGGTGACTTGGCGCCGGAAACGGTGACCGAAATCGCCCGACGTTTGGACGTACCGGAACATGAAGTGGTGGATATGAATCGGCGGCTCGCAGCTCCCGATCATTCGTTAAATGCCCCGCTTAGGATCGATGGGGATGGCGAATGGCAAGATTGGCTGGAAGATCCCACACCCAGCCAAGAAGTCGAGTTGGCGGCATCGGAGGAACTTACGTTGCGCCGTGGTATGTTGGAATCCGCCATGGCCAACCTTAGTGATCGAGAACATCACATACTAACTCAACGACGGCTCATGGAAGAGCCGATGACATTGGAAGAACTGAGTCAAGTATACGGAATTAGCCGAGAGCGAGTTCGCCAGATTGAAGTCCGAGCCTTTGAAAAAGTACAAGAGGAAATGCATGGCCAAGCAGGGGTCTCCGTAGGCACGGTGACCTAAAACTTTAAGCCAATAAATGGCACCTCTTGATATATTGCGCGCTGTTACAATTCCACTCAATCTGCAAAAGGATCCCGAACTAAAATTGTATCCTCTCGTCCAGGACCCGTCGATAACAACCCTACAGGCGCGCCGATCAACTCTTCCACACGGCGGATATATTTTACGGCCGTCGCCGGAAGCTCAGCCCAGGAACGCGCGCCCCTCGTATTTTGGGACCACCCGACTAGCGATTCATATATCGGAACAATCCCGGCCTGCATTTTCGGTGACGAAGGCAAGTGATCGAAGTTTTTGCCTCCATAAGAGTAGCCTGTGCAGATCTTTAATACCTCGATGCCATCCAAAACATCGAGCTTAGTCAACGCAACACCATCAACCCCAGCAACCCTAATCGCTTGGCGTACCATGACCGCATCAAACCAGCCGCAGCGACGCTGGCGACCGGTGACCGTTCCAAATTCCTGGCCTCGCTCACCAAGCAAACGGCCTGTATCGTTACTTAATTCACTTGGAAACGGACCGTAACCAACACGAGTCGTATAGGCCTTTGTGATCCCAAGAACGTACCCAACCAATTTCGGCCCAATACCGCATCCAACCGCTACGCTACCTGAAACAGTGTTGGAAGACGTCACGTAAGGGTAGGTACCATGATCAATATCAAGCATCGCACCTTGAGCGCCCTCAAATAGAATACGCTTACCTGCATGCCGGGCTTCTTCTAAAAGGCGCCATACTGTATCCACGTAAGGTAACAAGCGTGGCGCCATCGCAAGTAGATCAGAAAGTATTTTATTTTTGTCAATTAAATTTAATCCATAGCCCCGACGGAGAGCGTTATGGTGTTTTATGATCGCGTCAACCTTACCCTCCAGCTCACTAGGGTCAAATAAATCACAAAGACGAATTCCTCTTCTGCCAACTTTATCCTCATAGGCAGGACCTATGCCCCGACCAGTGGTGCCAATTTTCTCGTCCCCAGACGAGTCCTCCCGGAGCCTATCCAGCTCGCCGTGGAAAGGTAAAATCAGGCATGCATTTTCAGCAATTCGCAAACGACGCGGAGAAATTGAAACGCCTTGGTCTTGGATCCGATCGATCTCTTCCATCAAGGCCCACGGGTCGATTACTACCCCATTGCCAATGAAAGACATTTTCCCAGGCCGAACAACGCCGGAGGGAAGCAAACTCAACTTATAAGTAGTGCCATCCACTACCAGGGTATGCCCGGCGTTGTGCCCACCCTGAAAGCGGACAACAACATCTGCCCGCTGTGACAGCCAGTCGACAATCTTTCCTTTTCCCTCGTCGCCCCACTGCGTACCAACAACTGCGACGTTCGACATCACACAACCTCAGATGGAAGTTTACTGGGTCAATTTGCGAATTTGGCTATCAAGCCAAACGTGGCTGCATTCCAGACGCTCCGCTTCAACTGTCGGATTATCCTCGGGTATCAATCCATTAACCGTAACCCAACCCATTCCTTGCAACCGTTTTCTGTGCCCCACAGCTACCCCGAAAGGCACATAAATCCGTTGCGCCGGTGAAGGATGCACAATCGTGTCCATTATTATATCCGTAAATAGGGTGAAACCAGTCGCAGGTTCATCTCCGCCCGCAAGATACCGCCCGCCGGTGCCAAGTTCACTCCGAGCACTACGCGCAAAAAGGGCGAAGCTAATCCCGGTGTGATACTCAAAACCGCGGCTATCAGCAGGATCAATAGTAACTGTTAAATCCGGTGCTTCCTCTAGAACCAAATTAACGACTTCACTCAGACGTTGATTTAAGAGTGCAGCCTCGCCCGGTAAATCCATCGCGTCCATGCGATGCAAGCCCGGCACGGCAGGCCCAGCTGCATCAAGCAGCCCTGCCAGAAGCTCGCTTGCATCACTAGCAATTTCCGTAATGGTAGCCGCATCTTTGCGATTTATAGCCGCAAGTAGTTTTTTCGACAATTCTGCTGAGACGAGCAACTCTTTGCATATCATGTCAGCCATCGAAGGCACATTAATGTCGACGGATAGGCCCTGTATACCGAGCTCTGAGATTGATTCCGCTGCGAGCAAAATCACCTCTGCATCGGCCATCACGGCTTTAGCAGCGCCAATTAGTTCGACGCCGACGGCACAAAACTG
>PTKD01000165.1 GCA_002938115.1 Alphaproteobacteria bacterium MarineAlpha9_Bin7
TACTAAACTGATAGGAAACATAGGAGAGCCGCCCAGATTTATTTGTCCTCTGCCGCCTTTGCCAGAGCGCCTGTCAAAACAACGCGCCCCACATCCCATGCCATCAAATACTTTTGCCCTCACTCCGAAACCCGAACACCGACTAAACGGTTCGGCAAGGCACCGCGACTCTGCCACGAGCTAACGATGGTAACTGATCGGGATGGTTAAAAATTGATAGAGAAATAGCAACAACACCACAGCATTCACCGCCTCGATCTGATCTATCGGATTTCTGTGGTGTCCCGTCCAACGCATCACTACTACTTGGTTTATTCAATTAGAGCTGTGTCCCGCTCTAAATTCCGGATGAGTCGAACAAGCAAACAATCCAGAACATGCTGCCCGGCACGACCTAAACCGTCCAACGCTGCTCTATAAACATCGTTTGAAAGGCCAACCAGTGCACCTCTCAAACCACGCCCCTTTTCGGTTAGTCTCACCCCAACTTGATGCCGATCCGTCGTACTCCGACTACGCGACACCGGACCATCACACTCCATCCGATTAAGGATCCAAAGCACGTCTGGCCCCTCAATCAGGACCCCTTCGCTCAGAACCTTCTGAGTGATGCTATCCACTTTCCATAGACACAGCAGAATCGGCAATTGCCCAAAGCTGACCCCTTTCGGAGCCAGCCGTTGGACAAATTCCCTAGAAATCAACTGCGACACCAACGCGAACCGTTGGGCCGTAGTTTGGTCTGCCGCCCGGATCGTTAACGCAGAAACGAGCGTGCAGTCTTCTTGCGTGCAGTCTTCTTGCTTGCAGTCTTACGGGCCGTCTTCTTGCGTGCAGGCTTACGGGCGGTCGACTTACGTGCAGTCTTACGGGCGGTCGACTTGCGTGCAGGCTTACGAGCCGTCTTCTTTCGAGCAGCCGTCTTGCGGCTACTTGATTTCTTCTTTGCTTTCGCTGGTGCCATGCTAACGAGACCTCTACAGAAGATATTGTCAGATGATAAAAATTTACGTCGTCCGAGTCGTGTGATCAATCACATCAAAAAGCACCACATTCCCCCGAACCACACTGTATTGTTATACAAACTTAACCAAACGTGCAATTGGGGGAAAGACTTATTTTCAGGGAGAGTCAGGCTCAAAATCGAGCTGCAAAACATCTATTTTACAAGTGGGCAATACAAAAACTTGAAAGAATATTAAAGGGTGACACGCAGCCGAGTTAGAATCAGTTTACGCTAGCCACCTTTTGCGCCGTCGATAATGCTTGACGTCACGATAACTCTTTTTCTCTCCACTTGAAATACCGAGGTAGAATTCCTTAACATCTTCATTCTCACGAAGATCCGCCGCGTTTCCATCCATCACGATACGACCGTTTTCTAAAATATATCCGTAGTCGGCATATTTAAGCGCCATGTTCGTATTCTGCTCGGCTAAAAGAAATGTTACGCCTTCATCTTCATTGAGTCGCTGAACGATATCAAAAATTTCCTCTACAAGTTGCGGCGCCAAACCCAGCGAGGGCTCGTCCAATAAAATCATTTTAGGACGCGCCATAAGCGCCCGCCCTACCGCTGTCATCTGCTGTTCACCACCTGATGTATAGCCGGCCTGAGCACGCCGCCGCTCCTTCAGGCGCGGGAAGTAACCATACACCAATTCTAGGTCCTTATCGATCTCTGCACGGCCGTCACGGCGGGTATAGGCCCCAGTCAGAAGGTTTTCCTCGACGGTCAAGTGCTCGAAACAGTGGCGCCCCTCCATAACTTGGACAACGCCTTTCTTCACCAGATCATTGGATGATAATTGGTCAACGCGCTCGCCGAGATATTCGATCGAGCCTTTCGTAACATCACCACGCTCGGAACGTAACAAATTTGAAATGGCCTTTAACGTCGTTGTTTTTCCTGCCCCGTTTGCACCCAACAAGCTGACTATTCCACCCTCCGGAACATTAAAAGAAACGCCTTTTAAAACCAAAATGACGTGATCATAAATGACTTCGATATTGTTAACCGTCAGGAGAACGCCACCATTCGCGGTCATATTTTCGTCATTCCTTAAAATCAAAATACAACGAGCGTCGAAACAAAAACAAACGACCCGAAAGCAACTCCGAGGAGAGCACTACACCCTCCTCGGAAACTGGTAAATATCACTTAATGACGCGCGGCGACTTCCTATGTGCAGTCGTCCCGCATCGTGTAGTTCCATTTCTCGGCTTCCGTGGCAGCAGCTTGCTCCAGCATCGGACGAACGATTTCACGCATAGGCTCAACCCAATCGCTGATGATAACCCATTTCTCGCCATCCCACTCCTGGAACAACACGGGGCCATTACCTTCATGGTCCGAACAAGTCACCTTAAACGGCTTGCCAAAGCCCTTCGCGCCGAGTTCCTCCAAGCGTTCGTCAGTCATATTGATATGCTCAAGGCCCCACCGCATCTCTTTGCCCGTAATTTTGCCGCCAAACTTCAGGATTGCGTTGCGCGCACCCTCAGCTATTAGCATGGCGTTGAAGACGCCACGTGACCACAGGACGTCGCCGTAATTGTGTTCTCTGGCCACCTCCATATCGCCATTGTAGGTGTATTTGAGAATCTCCTTGTGGACCCCCGCGAAGGCACCCGGTGCATGGAACGTACCCGCACGGTAACCCTTTGCTTTGATACCCGCCGGCTTTGTATCGAGTTCGTCCCCAGACCACCAAACACCGATGAAACGGTCCATTGGATAACCAAACTCGGCCGCACGCGAGACTGCCGTCGGGTTCATCACACCCCAGCCCCACATGAACATGTAATCCGGATCATAACGCACTATCTTGCGCCACTGGCTGCGTTGATCTGCCATCTGTTTGGCAGGAATCGCCCAATGTTTGAACTCATACCCAAATCTCTCTCCCAGAGCCTCAAACAACTTGATTGGTTCCCGGCCATAACCGGACTCCAGAAAGATCAGGCCAATCTTCTTACCCTTCAAATTCTCCAGACCGCCCATTTCGTCGCCCACATACTGTATGAAGGCAGAGGCCTGCGACCAATAGCTTGTCGGGAAATTGAAAACCCATGGGAACCAACGTCCATCAGCGGCACCGCTCATACCGTAACCCATAGAGAGAACCGGAATTTCATCCACCCGGGCTTTAGGAATCAACTTATAGGTCAGGCCGGTGCTATTCGGGTTGGAAATTAGGCTTCCTTTCCCTTTCAAGCGCTCATAGCACTCGACACCACGGTCCGTTTTGTACCCAAACTCACATTCCTCCCAAGTGAGCTTCCGACCCTCAATCCCACCATCGCGCTTGCTGATCATTTCAAAATACGCCACTACGCCATTGGCGATCTTCGAACCGCCTGGAGCGAATGGCCCAGTGCGGTAGGTAAACAGTGGAACATATAAGCCATCATCCTCGGCTACCGTAGTGGTCGAAAGTGGACACATCACAGCAGCCAAAGCCAGGAAGCTTATCAAATATCTCCCGAACTTCATTTATTCCTCCCTATTATCCGAACCCAAACAGAAATTTCCCTTCTTGTCCGTCCGCTACCTTAACACCGACCAAAAACACGAAGCAATTGATCTAGATAGTTGATTTCCTAGTAAGGAAATGGCCACTGTCGTAGCTTTTCTTTCAGAATTTGCCATAGTCGAGCCAAACCCGCTGGTTCAACAATCAGAAAAAACACTATTAAACCACCAAAAAGCATGAATTCGAGGTGCTGAATCACGTGGGAGGCAATATCGATTCCAAAAAATGGAAAAGCATTCCTGAGCAGTACCGGCAGCAGCACAATGAAGGCTGCCCCCAAATAAGCCCCAAGGATACTACCAAGGCCACCGATCATGATCATGAACAATATCGGAAAGGAGGTTGAAAAGATTTCAAACGCCTCGGGATCAACATTCTCCAAATTAAACATCACATGCATAGCCCCACCGACTCCAATATAGAAAGAGCCGATACCAAAGGCAGACAACTTAGTGAGAAGGGGTCGAATTCCAATCAGCTCAGCAGCGATATCCATATCCCGGATCGCCATCCAGGAGCGGCCAATTCGGCCTCTCACCAGATTCTTGGCAGTAAGAGTCATCACAACAACAATGAATAGCATTACGAGATACTTAGCCCAACCCGGCGCCGCAGGTCCCATCACCATGATCCCAAACATTTCACGGGGCGGTGCGCCAATCGTGTGCGACGGGCTGTAGTTGGACAACCAGTCGCTGCGGTTAATGCACCATTCGATGAAGAACTGCGCCGCAAGTG
>PTKD01000166.1 GCA_002938115.1 Alphaproteobacteria bacterium MarineAlpha9_Bin7
AACATCGGCCGGTGTCTCAGCAGGAATTGACATGTCGTTACACATCGTACGGCGCCTGTGCGGTGATCAAACCGCTGCGGACGTGGCACATATGATGGAATATCAGACTCAGGAGGTTCCTGCTTCATGAGCTTGTCTAGAACCAAACATGTCATTGCAAGTGAAACTCTGCCTTGCGTCTATGCACAGCTCAGAGCTATCAAGCAGGCCGAAAAGCCGTAAAACGGGCCCCACCCAGCTTACCTTCTTCGATCACGCCGACAAATATCTCGTAAGCGTCCATGAATTCTCGGTAACGAGCCACACCAAACAAACGCTCAGTTTCCTCACTTTTCTCCAGGTACATTTCAAGCCTTTCCCGCAAAATTTTCCCCCACCAAACAGATAGATTCTCAACCTCCACATCTGAAAATTCAGCAGCGCGTAAATAATCCAAATATTCGCTCTCCTGATGAATTGCTGCTGCCACCATGCCTTTTTCTAAAAGCGCACGCTCGCGGTCAGACAGACGAGGCGAAGCAACCCAGTCGGTAAATACGAAGCACCCCCCGGTGATCAGCACCCGGTGGCAATTTGAGAACAACGCTACTTTATTTCCAACATGCAAAAACGCCTCCTGACTAACAATGCGAGTAAAGCTTTCATTTAAAAAAGGCATACGGGTTGCATTGCCGCATACGAAAGACACCTTATTTTGGAGACCAACGCGCCGAGTTAAACGTCGCGAAGCCAGCGCACGCGAACGGTTGATATCTATGCCCGTTACCGAGCACCCATGACGGTGGGCCAAATAACGAGCAGGGCCCCCTAGCCCCGAACACACGTCAAGCACTCGATCTCCAGCCCCGATGGATGCACACCGGACAAGAGCATCAACTGCGTCAAGTCCTCCATAATGATCTTGATCGTAGGGAAACAAGTCTTCGGGCACCAAATGCTCTAAACTTTTCCCCTCGCGCAACAACGACTTGTGTACGGCGTGTTCATTGATGGGATGCTGATCGTAGTATGTTAAAATATCGACCATCAGACTCGTCGCGATAGCGCCGCCTCAACGTCTTTACTCATATCCCTAGGAACCGTCGCAGTGATTGCAATCTCCAGCACATTGGCTCTCTGGGGAAGGGATACTGCCATCATTACGGCAGCCGAAATATCTTCCGGCTGCATCATCAAACTACGAGCTTCTTCGCCAGGTGGTAATGCCCGATTCTCCAGGATTGGCGTATCTACCTCCCCTGGCAAGATGGTCGTGCAACGAATTCCATGTTGACGCACCTCAGCTGCTAAAACATCCATGTAAGCACGTGATGCGGATTTCGCGGAGCTATACACAGCGCCTGCCATTACCCCAGGACGAATAGCCGCCATAGAAGAAATCATTACCACGTGACCACTCCCTTTCTTGATCATCGGCGCAAGCAAGGCTCGAGTGAGCATGGCAGGTCCCAATGTATTGATGTCCATCACACTGCGCCATTCTTCTGCACCGATGTGACGAGTACTGCGAACTTTGGAGCTAAATCCCGCGTTATTTACCAGTATGTCCACACCACCACTAGTTTCCAGCAAGTTCCCTGCCAACCTCTCGATTGCGTCCGAATCAGTCAAATCGCAACCTATGGAATCTGCATGGCCACCAGCTGCCACTATCGTTTGGACTGTTTCGTGCAACGGTTCGCGGCGACGTCCACAGATCGTTACTATCACACCAGACGCAGCTAGATCCAAAGCCACAGCGCGCCCGATCCCACTACCGCCTCCAGTTACAAGGGCGTTACGCCCGCTTAGTAGCGTCATTGATTACTCCTATAATCCTGCCATCAAAGTGTAGACATATTAGAACGACAAGTGCAGCATACCTGCCACTATCCAAAATGATTTCAACTTGGAGGTGCAAGTGTCCGACTTCCACGTAAGCGTTGGGGAACAAGTCACGTTCTCCAAGACCGTCGGTGAAAGCGACATCTACATGTTCGCAGGGATCACCGGGGATTTCTCAGGCAACCATGTTGATGAACAATACATGACCAAATCTGCATTTGGGCACCGAATTGCTCATGGAGCCCTTTTGGTCGGTTTTATGTCCACAACCTCAACGATGATGATTGCCCGTTGTGTGGAGCGGGGCATCGATGAAACGCCAGTGTCTTTAGGCTATGACGGCATCCGATTCATAAAGCCAGTATACATAAACGATACTGTGACCGTTACCTATACCATCTCTGAAATCGACACGGCACGGCGACGTTCTCTGTCTAACGTTGAGGTGGTTAACCAAGCCGGAGAAACCGTGGCCATAGGGCAACACATTCTGAAATGGGTTCGAGATTCCTAGTTTCATAATATGCACAAAAGTCCAACAAAAAATAACCAGGGTATCAAATGTTGTGAGGGGACCTACACCCTTGAACTCCCAAACCAAACCACCCCCGGGGTGCGGGGCCGCTAGTCAATCTATGAAAAGTCCTAAGGAAACCGCTTGTTGCACATATCCCATCGACGTTAAGCTACCAGCATGATGTTACGCGTTTGTAGTGTCGTCCTACTAAACCATTGAAAGGACTGCATACTGTACAGTTTTTTAAAAGGGTAAACAGCATGGCATATCTTGTAAATCGACTGGCGGAAAGGGGATGCATCACGATCACAGAAAATTCCGGCATCCAGGAATTGGTCGCACTTTTAGCAGTGCACAATGTTGGCGCCGTTGTTGTCGTAGATGATGGCGACAAGCCAACCGGAATTGTATCGGAACGCGACATAGTGCGGTGTCTAGATAAATCGGATCTATCTCTTTCAAATATAGTGGTTTCGGAAATCATGAGTCGTGACTTCATAAGCTGTAGCTTATCGACAAAATCATCTGAATTAATGGAAATAATGACGAAGAATAAAATTCGTCACGTTCCTATATTAGACAAAGATCGTTTATTGGGAATGGTGTCTATTGGAGATGTAGTGAGCCGGCTAATTGATATTTATGTCAAAGAAAATGAACAGCTGAGGCAGTATATCAACTCATAAAATTAACTCGTTTAAACCAGAACGACCTTCCGGGGCGAACAATGCCGTGAAGAAACGTCTTTTGATGATCCGGTTTTTGAGATCTAGAACATGCCAAGAAGAAAGGCCCCGCTAGAACGGAGCCCTTCTATGAACAAGTGCCTCCTTCGAAGAAACTACGAAGGCAAATCGCCCTTACACCGATTTCTGGTCGTAACTGGAGCGGAAGACATATCGCCAAGTTTTGGCAAATAAGTAAAACTATACGTGCATTCGAACTCTCTCCCGGCATGCTTACCAGTACCACCTGAGCTTCTCAAACGACCTTCCCCCGCTGCAAACGAATCCTCGGCGGTTCTCTCCACCAGGAAGTACATCTTATCTCCATCTACATCCGTCAGTTCGCAGGCTAGTTTAAGAGTTGTGGCTGCGTCCGTAATTTCTCCTCCACCGGAACATGTAATCATTGAATCTCCCTCAGCATCACTTACCAAAAAACCATGGTTTGTGTAGGAAAAAATCTTTGTTCCCCCAGGCGTCGCTGTAATAGTAATGTCGGCAAAAACAGCCGTATTGCTTTCCCATTCAGCAGGAAATACGGAACTAGTGATTGCCACTAAAAACGCAGCAGCGGCCACAAAACCAACCATCACATTTCGCATTTTTACTCTCTCCCTTTACGCATATCACGTCATGTCCGCAGTTTTTGAATAGCTAGCATTTAGATTACGGCTTTTGCCACTCACAGGAATTTCCCTGCACAATAGCCTGGCCTCCTTCTAAAAAGTCCACGGTGTAGGGGCAACGGGCGGTCACACCAGCATACTTGCCAGTCCCACCGGTAAATTCGGCGCGTCCTTCGCCGCCGCCACCTACGTCTGAAGTCCCCGTATTTCTTCGAAGGACCATGAAAAGCTTGTCGCCCGCAGAATCAACCGCCAGCATAGGAGCCTCAAGATTCATCGCGTCATCTGATCTGTTGATGCTAGCAACAACCGTAAGATTCGCGCTCGATCCCGTTTCAAACGTTCCGCCGCTACTCTTAACAATAGTCATGGTTCCACTGCCCAAAATACCCACCACCGTATGATCAAGCTGTTCAACAGCTGTCTGATGGGCTACAGAAATACTCTGGATAAAATCGAACTTCCCGGAATCTCCAGCCGTTGC
>PTKD01000167.1 GCA_002938115.1 Alphaproteobacteria bacterium MarineAlpha9_Bin7
TTACGTTGTATCAGGGCCTTGAAAGCAAACCGTGAATTCTGTCGAGGGGCGCTAATTTAGTGGTCAAGGCCGATTGTTACAACCCAATGCCGCCGAGCATCAGCAGTTTTCGCAAGCCGTAACAGGCAAGTTATGAGCGAGCCAGCCGGGCGCCTTACCGTTCCCAAACATTCCTTCACTAATGTCATGAATCCTGGAAAATCCTGTCTCTTGCAGCAACCCCACCGCCCACGCTGACCGCCCCCCGCTTGCGCAAATCAGTGCGATTGGCTGATCCTTGTCACCGTCTACCACCTCCAACACATCGTCTGGAAAGCCGCGCCGAACCTTACGGAGAGAATTTTGGAGGCTAATTCCCACGCTGGGCGTCGGCAAACCGGTCTTTTCCCACTCCGACGGGCGCCGAATGTCAATGATCAGAAGTTGCCCAGCTTGAGCGAGCGCATGCGCCGTTCTGGCATCTATTTCGCTCCCCAACCCTGAAGCAGGGCTGGCCAGCAGCGCCACAAAGATGAACATACCGCACTGCAGTGGACGCATCGCAACTCCTTTTCAGTGGCCACACTGGGGATACGACAGACAACTCGCCCGTTCCATATGCTAGTTGATAGTACCTACTGCATTAAAACTTCTAACAAGCCCACCACAACACCACTATGAACACCTCACAAAACAACTAGCTACAACTGATAATCAAAGCCGTGACGGTCCCGATAAATCGCCCTAACAAACGTCTTGTTAATCAAGCATTGCGCGCGGCAACCAAAGTGCCAATTGGGGAAACCCTATCACGAAACTCAACCCAATCAACTGCAGGGTAACAAATGGGATAATGCCCCGGTAAATTTGTTGCATCCTCACTTGGGGGGGAGCGACACCCTTCATATAAAACAAGGCAAAACCAAACGGTGGAGTAAGAAATGAGGTCTGCAAATTTACGGCGAGTAATATAGCTATCCAAGGCACTATATCGACGGCGTAAGGAATATGAGTGCCAAAATCCATGGCCTTCATGATAGGCGCAAATAGAGGCAAAACGATAAGCGTGATTTCAATCCAGTCAAAAAAGAAACCGAGGAGAAACACTATACCCATCATAAGAAACAACAGACCCCAATCGCCCAAACCGATGTGCATAATGAAATTATGCACCACGTCATCACCACCTAACACTCGGTAGACGTACGAAAAACAAGTTGCACCGATGAAGATGCCGAAGATCATACCAATCGTAAGTGCAGAGCGAGTCAAAACGTCTTTGAGAACGGCGTAGTTTAATTTCCGATTCATAACAGCCAGCAAAAGGGCCCCCAAGGCACCCACCCCTGCTGCCTCCGTTGGTGTTGCCCATCCCGCAAAGATGGAACCCAACACAAAAACGATCAACATAATAGGCGGGATAAAACTGCGTACTATCATCACCCATAATTCGGAACGGTTTGCAGGACCTATCGAGTCTGGCAATGGCGGCGCAAGGCTAGGATTGAACTTGGTGCGTGTGTAAATATAAATTAAGTACAAGGCTGCAAGCAGGAAGCCCGGTCCAATTGCCGCCAAAAACAAGGTGCCGACCGAGATCGACAACAGGTCGGCCATGATTACAAGCATGATGCTCGGTGGGATGAGTATCCCTAGCGTGCCGGAAGCAGCGATCGTGCCTGTTGCCAAAGGTGTGTCATATCCACGATCAAGCATTACCGGAAGAGCGAGCAAGGTCATCATCACGACCGAAGCACCGATGATGCCCGTAGTTGCGGCCATGATAGTGCCCATAATTGTCACAGACAGCGCCAATCCACCTGGCGTCCGGCGTAACAGCACTTGAAGGCAATGCAAAAGATCGTTGGCAACACCGGAACGCTCAAGCATCGTCCCCATAAAGATAAACATGGGCACAGCAACTAAAATTAAATTCTCTGCCGCCGTACCCCATATCCGAGAAATTACGTTGAAAAAATAGATGAACTCAAAAACATCATAATACATCCCGATAAAGCCAAACCCGATGCCAACACCTCCCAGCACCCAAGCGACCGGAAATCCGCTGAAGAGCAGCATCGCTAAGGCCAAAAACATCAAGAGCGGCAGTAAATAAACGAGATCCATCAACTTTCCTCCGCTTTTGACTGCGGCACGCCACTCACACCCGCTCGTGGCACCTCGACGACATTCGTTGGACCTAGCGTCCCAACTGGTTGCATTGTTTTCTCTTCCTCGGGAAGTCGCAGCTCGGGTGAAATTCTTTGTGCTTCACGACTCAGATCAGGCGACCCAAAAAGAAACACCAAATTGCGAAGTAATACCCCCATCGCAGCAATGAACAACAAAACCATTCCGAGCGGCACAAATGATTTTATGATCCAGCGATGGCTTAACCCGGTTAATGCGGACGATACTTCATTCAGCGCAAATGAACGCTCGGCAAAATTTAGCCCATACCAGAACAACAAATATGTGTAAGGAACAATGAAGAATATAATCCCAACGACTTCAAGCCATGACTTGGTACGGGTATCAAATTTTTCTCGAACAATTTCAATCCGCACATGAGAGTTCTTCATATAGCCGAACCCCATACATAGCAAAAACAACGCCGCGTGCAGGTGCCACTCTAATTCCTGAAATTTTGTAGAGGTGAAATACGTGTTAACAAAATCACCCGCGCCTACCATTCCAGTATCCCAAAAAAAATCCTTCACCACAATTAACAAGCCAAACTTTCGGGTAACCACGTCAATGATAATTACCAACATCATGGGAACCAAAAGCCATGCCGCGGTTCGTCCTATCGCGGATTGAAATCGGTCGATAACGCGACTTGCCGCAAGCAATTGCTGCATTGTTTAGGTCCTCACGTCTGCGCTGTAGCGAGTTAGATGGCTATTTCCAACCGGCACCTAGAGGTGCGGCCGCCGCACATCTTTCGCGGGGCACCACGGCGGCGCATTCTTTCAGGGCCTACTGCCGAAAACAACATGATAATATGCCGCCCCTTCTGGCCCGGCATTAGACGTGTTTGACAGACCGGCGCCAACGCTGATACCGCTGAGACATACCTCTGATTTACCAGCTTTCCTGCTCTGCCATAAATGATGTCTTTACAATAGTCGTGCGTACACGGGTTCAGCTAATAGCGATGGTTGCGGCACTTTGTACCGCATTTCTGATCAGCCAATTCTACCGCGCTTCGATCGGTGTCCTTGGCCCCACATTTATGGCTGAAATGGGTCTATCAGCAAGCATGCTCGGCATGCTTGGCGGCGTTTACTTTATAGTATTCGCGGCCGCTCAGGTGCCATGCGGGGTGCTTCTCGACCAATACGGCCCACGCCTGGTCAATACTGTCTTGTTAATGTTGGCCGCTGCCGGCGCAGTTATTTTTGCTACGGCCAGAGAACCGGCCATGCTCACTCTGGGACGGGGAATCATAGGTTTAGGTTGCGCCACCTGCTTCATGGGAAGCTTGGTCGTATTTTCACGCTGGTTCCCTCCCCGAAGTTTCCCGTTGATGGCAGCAATCGCAAGTGGAATTGGGGGGGGAGGTGCGTTAATTGCTACAACACCGCTAGCGATCGCCGCAGAATGGCTCGGGTGGCGTGGTACCTTTTTTTTGATATCCGCCATCACCGCTGTTGTTGCGGCATTGGTTTGGATGCTGGTGCGTAATGCACCCCCGGGGGAACCGTTCCACGTTGGGCCGAGGGAAACGTTTGTCTCCGCCTTCGCTGGCATCGGTAAGGTCGTGGCCAACCGACAACTTCGCTTACTGATACCGCTAAATACGGTCTCGTACGGCTCGATCATGGTCGTGCTTGCACTCTGGGGTGCCCCATATCTTAGAGACGTACACAGTCTTAGCACTATCGGCGCCGCGAATATCCTAATGGCAATGGCGTTAAGTGCCATGGCAGGGGGCTTACTCTATGCCTGGCTGGCGCTACGCGTAGGGTCTATCAAAACTTTGGTGTTGGCCGGCAGCAGCTCAACTACAATTATATTTGTGTTCCTAGCAATTTTACCCCAAAGCAACCACCATCTATTATTGATGCTTTTGAGTCTTCAAGGCTTGGTGGGTTCCTATCCGGTTTTGATTGTCAGTCATGTGCGTATGTTGGTGCCCAAACACTTGGTTGGACGGGGCCTTACTTTTTCCAACTT
>PTKD01000168.1 GCA_002938115.1 Alphaproteobacteria bacterium MarineAlpha9_Bin7
TTCTAGTGGCAGGACTTAAGGTGATGTTTCAATAACACATGATTCACTGGCCATGCGGCTAGGTATCCTGAGGGAATTGCCAGTGCGATTCCGATCCAGAACATACTGGTGAACACTGACGGAACGCTCACGCCTCCAACTCCAAGATCAACGGCATTCATGGCGAACTCCATGACGGCAATCGAAATAATTTCACCAACCCAAACGATTTTTAGGGCGTCAGTAAGGCTAATTCGCTGGCCTTTCATTACGGGTTTGACGGCTAGTGATATTCCAACCACGAAGGCCAGCACCACCGCTAACGCGATTGTCCAAAAGACCCCAAGGCCGAGGGTGACACCGATCAGAAGTCCTAGCACTTCCCCAATAGAACACCCTGTCAGACAATGTACGGTGGCTAGTGCCGAAGTCTTCCATGGAGCGGTAGGGTTTTTGCTTTCACATTCAGACAATTACAGTCCTTCCTTTTTGTTTTTTAAATTTTTTCAATTCTTATCATTCTTGGTTTCTCGATTACAGACCGGAGATTTTTCATGGAATTCAACGCATTTTGAATTGACGCTTCTTCCGCTTCGTGGGTGGTCAACACCACAGGCACTACGTCTCCTGGATTTCGACTCCGCTGCAATATGGATTCAACCGAAACATTTTGGTCTCGGAGGCATGCGGCAATGTCAGCAATAACGCCGGGCTTGTCTACAAGCATTAGACGGATGTAGTAAGGGCCGGAAATTCCATCGATAGAGGCGGCGGAATGTCTTTCTAGGCGTGTTGTCGGAACAGAAAATGTTGCAGTTTGATGCCCTCGAGCAATGTCTACGAGATCAGCGGCCACGGCCGATGCGGTCGCATTTCCTCCAGCGCCGGGCCCTTCATAAATGGTAGTGCCAGCATAGTTTCCTTGTACCATAATACCATTGTTGACTCCATCAACGTGTGCGATGGCGGTTCTTTCTCGGACCATGCACGGGTGGACTCGTTGTTGAATTCCTCCAATACCTTTCCGTGCAATTGCGAGTAGTTTTACTCGGTAACCAAGCTCTATAGCGTATTCAATATCGATAGCGCTGATATGTCGGATACCTTCTATATGAATCGACCCAAAATCTATTTCGGTTCCAAAGGCGACGCTGGTTAAAATCGCCAGTTTGTGGGCAGCATCAATACCGTCTATATCCGTAGAAGGGTCGGCCTCCGCATATCCCAATCTTTGCGCTTCATCCAATACAGTCTCAAAATCTCGGGACTCTCCAGCCAGTGCAGCATCATGCATGTTCGTCAAAATGTAATTACAGGTACCATTCAGAATACCAACCACGCCAGTCACGTCATTGCCGGAGAGACCCTCACGCATCGCTTTGATAATCGGAATTCCCCCAGCAACTGCGGCTTCGTAATGTATTTCTACTCCCTGTTTTTCTGCGCTTTTTGCCAGTCTTGTTCCATGTACAGCCAACATCGCCTTGTTGGCTGTAACGACGTGTTTTCCTGATGCGATTGCGGCTTCGCAAACCCTCAAAGCTATTCCTTCGATGCCACCAATCAGCTCACAAACCACATCCACATTGTCGTCTTTCGCGAGAGATACGGCATCGTCGTGCCAAACGGCCCTTCCTATGTCAAAGTCCCGATTCCGAGCTCTGTCTTTTGCAGAAACCGCTGTCACTACCACTGGACCACCGCAGCGTTCTTCGATAACGGATTTCTGGGATAACAATAATTTGACCAGGCCGCTACCGACCGTTCCCAGGCCGGCTACACCTACCCGAAGTTTAGTCATTCAGTCGCTTCCAAAAAATGTATTTGGGACATTGAATTATAGTGCCCATTGGGGCGTTCTAAAATTCGGCACGAGGTAGGATCTCTCAAAGCTAGTCACGTTCCAAAGGCAGTT
The DNA here is from genome assembly GCA_002938115.1 of Alphaproteobacteria bacterium MarineAlpha9_Bin7. Classification (GTDB taxonomy): domain Bacteria; phylum Pseudomonadota; class Alphaproteobacteria; order UBA7887; family UBA7887. The sequence continues at coordinate 1,895 of PTKD01000168.1, forward strand.
TTCAGGCCGGCGCGCGCCTCAAGCCGTTGCGTATACGCGGCAACGTTTGGTTTGTCTGATATGTCGGCTCCTAGGCGCGCAGACACGACACAGGCATGTCCGGTCATTATGTCTGCTCCGCTAAATTCTCCAGCTAAATAGTCGCGTCCTTCCAACCCTTGTTCAACTGCGGTGAGCATACGAGTTAACAATTTTTGAGCTCGCTCGAGATTGACTTTGTTCCGCCGCTCTTCAGGCAGCAAGATGCTCTCCACGACGATGATATTGACTTGCGGCATGATCATTCCCTCAGCATAGTGAAACCACTGGAGGTAATTCGCAAAATCAGCTGATTCTTGGTCCGGAACAAATCTACCGTCTCCATATTTTGCCAGGACATATTGTATGATTGCCCCAGATTCAAAAATCTTTACTTCTTCGTCCTGAAGGACAGGAACGCGACCCATCGGATGGACCTTGAGATATTCAGGTGATCGCATGCCCGGGTCACCAAGCTTATAGTTCTCGAGTTCGTAGGGCAGTCCCAATTCCTCAAATAACCATAGGATACGGACGGAACGTGTATTCGGTGCGTGATAAATTTTCATGAGGCGGCGCCTAGTTTTATTTTAGTTACGCGCGAGGATAATGGATAAGTGTAAAGAAACCTACTTACACCTGTTTCCTCTTGCAACGTTCCCGTAACCGTTTCCGTTATTTTTTACCATCCGAGGTCTGCACGCAGCTTCGCAAACATATTTAGATGTTGCTCGTGGTCACCCGCAAAACGTAGCACTAAGTGACTGGCACCGGCCCGAGTATATCCCTGCAACCATTCCGAAGCTGCATCTAAGGGTCCGGCAAAACAGGCCATCATTGGTTTCAACAAATCGGCAGAAGCGCCATAATAACTTTGGAGATATTCATCGAGTCGATGTTGCGCTTTTTCCACGTTGTTGTCGATCGATACGGTGAGGTATGCGGCGCAAGTCAGTTCTTGTGGGCTACGACCAACGTTTTTTGCACTTTCTTGAACTTCTTGCCAATACCTTCCAATAGTTTCCGCGTCTGGTCCAACCGGGAACCATCCATCCAGGTAACGCCCAGCCCGTTCCAGGCTTCCCTGGGCCGATCCACCCCCCCAAATTGGCGGCCCGCCTGGTCGATTTGGCACTATTCCCAGTGTCTCGCAGTCCACCTTCCATCTGCCATTCCATTTAACTGCCTCACCGCTCCAAAGGGCTTGGCACAGCCGAATGCCCTCCATCATTCGGCCTACGCGTTTTTCAAAAGGGACTCCAGCGGCCTCAAATTCAGCACGGACGTTTGGTACATCGGTGGCAATGCCGATACCCAGGATAAGTCTGCCCTCGCTCAATTGGTCCACTGTTGCTGCAGCATGTGCCAACACGACAGGATTTCGTAGTGCAGGAAGTAGCACTGCCGTGCCAAGTTCAACGTTTTTTGTTCTTGCCGCGATTGCTGCCAGCGTCGTTAGAGGCTCATGGCGTGGCCGTGCAAGGAGACTGTCTCCTACCCAAACTGAGTCGTAGCCCTGCTCTTCGGCTTTCTCTGCAAGGGCGAGTAAAGGAGCCGTTTCCGATTGACCACTCATAATTCGCTCTCGCGTTGGCAACAGATATCCGAGTTTTAGTTTCATGCTTATTCCAACCGATTTTAGCGTTTGTGTTTGATATGCTTTTTAAGAAGAGCACGCGGTCGTTTGATAGGTTATGTACGGCCGTGGCAGATGGTAGTTATAGGATGTTGGTTGGGGAGTGTTATATAATAAGTAGATGAATGGATAAAACAGTCTAATCCTTGTCGAACTTGAGAACTACGATGAAGTCAAAGAAACAGACTAAACAGACGAAGAATTTGGAATTTGATTCTGGCGGACCGTTTCGTCTTTTCTACCATCCATCCAGCAGCGCTTCCTTGCGAGTTATTTTGTATTTGCGTTGCCGACAAGTGCCCCCTTCTTTTGTTCAGCTGACAAGCACTGAATTTACTACAGATGATCGAGGGATTCCCGTATTCACCATGCCGGAAGGTGATCCGGAAACGAAAAAACTTGGGACGAAAAATCTGTTGGCTTTCAATCCCGAGGGTCGCATTCCGATATTGTTACTCTCTGATGGTCGTAAGATGACCCAGTCAGGCCCCATTATTGATTACATAGAAGACTGTCTAACGACAGGTATTGGGCGATCTCTATCGCCAGATGACCCTTGGGAGCGCGCGGAAGTCCGCCGTATTGCATGGATCATTGCAGCAGACAC
>PTKD01000169.1 GCA_002938115.1 Alphaproteobacteria bacterium MarineAlpha9_Bin7
CCATTGTACTGACTCTTTTGGATCGAGTGCATCTTGAAGGCCGTCGCCCAAAAAATTAAAAGCAACCACAGTAATAAAAATTGCCAACCCCGGCCACACAGCGAGCATTGGTGCCTCGTAGATAAGCTCCTGGGCATTACTTAACATATTTCCCCAACTTGGAACTGGTGGCTGGATGCCAAGCCCGAGGAAACTTAGCACCGATTCGAGCAGGATAATGTTGCCCACAGAAAGTGTAGTCGAGACTAAGATGGGTGAAATCGAGTTAGGTAGTATATGGCGCAACATGATCCACGTATGGCTTGCCCCCTGCGATAGTGCGGCGAGTACGAAGTCTCGTTCGCGCAAACTAAGTGCCGCCCCCCGTACTAGGCGGGCCACGGTGGTCCAACCAACTAAGGCAATTATTAGGACAATACGGTAAAAGCTTAGTTCGGGGCTGTTAGCGACCGCTGGTGACACACCTAGTTTGCTTAAGTCTACGGCTGCTAGGACTATCAACAATGGTAAAAGCGGTAGTGCAATTACACTGTCGGTGAGTCGCATTAACAAAGAGTCCAACCAACCGCCGAAATAGCCTGCTGGAATGCCAATCATAACTCCGAAAAGGGCGGCAAGTACCGCCGTAGTGAGTCCCACCAATAGCGATACGCGTCCGCCGTAAAACAGGCGTAGAAGGACATCTCGACCAAGTTCGTCGGTACCGAATGGGTGAGACAAAGACGCTGTTTCAAAGCGATTCAGTAAATCAACGGATGAGGTGCTGTATCCAGATACATATTCAATTATTGGTGCGGCCAAGGCTAATATAATCAGCATTATCAAAATCAACCCACTCAACAGGGCCATACGGTGTGTACAAAACCGGTTCCAAGTCAGTTGCAACGGACTCAGTTCACGTCGCTCAGAGTTAGTTTTTTGTGTCATTGCTTCCACTTCGCTTACCGGTAGTGAATTCGCGGATCAAGCCAAGCGTAGATCAGGTCAGCTAGCAGATTGCTAGCAAGCACCAATGCTGTTGCGAATAGCAGACTCACAAGCGCCATGTTGAAGTCATTGCCGATAATTGAGTCGTAGATCAATTTTCCCATTCCTAGGTATGAAAACATTGTCTCGGTGATCAATGCCCCAGAAAATAGGGTGCCAAAACTCAAAGCAATTACGGTAACGACCGGGATCATCGCGTTCCGAAGTGCATGCTTAAAAACAATCGTGCTCTGGCTTAGACCTTTAGCACGTGCGGTGCGAATATAGTCATTGCGCAAAACTTCCATCATTGCGGCCCTCACGTAGCGCGTTAGGCTCCCGATAGATGCGATACTCAACGTAACCACAGGTAAAATCATGTGACGAAGACTATCGGCCAGGCCACTTTCACCAACGGTGTGTATTCCGCTGGCTGGGAGCCATCCCAACCAAACTGAAAAAACCACTATTAGCATCAGAGCCAGCCAGAAGACCGGAATCGAAATGCCACCCAGAGCTAAAAAATTTACCAAATAATCGGTTTTGGAATATGGATGTAGTGCGGAATAAATGCCAATCGGCAACGCAATTATGAGGGAAAATAAGAGGCTCGCTAACATTAGCCAGGCCGTGTTAACTAGACGCGGGGCTAAAATTTCCAGTGTGGGTCGATTGTGAATGCGTGAATAGCCAAAATCGCCCTGAACGGCAGCAAAAAACCAGTTGGCGTATCGTTTTCCGAGTGGTTGGTCGAGCCCGTAGATTTCCTTCAGACGAGTTGCGTCGGCCGGTGTCAAGTGCGGATCCGACTGCACCATGATGTCGATCGGATCCCCAGGCATTAGTGCCATGAGGGCGTATATAGCGAACGACATCACGAGCAATACTATAAGAGATTCAACAAGGCGTTTCGTTACATAGAATGTCATTGTTGCTGCCGCCAAGAGCCTAGTAACAGACTAATAACCATAAGATTTATTCGGTTATTTGAAATGACAAGCCACCTGATGCCGAATGTCGCTATCCACCAATTCAAGATCAGGTTCGATCTCCCTACAAATGTCTGCAGTTTTTGGGCAACGCGTGTGAAACGGGCATCCCGTAGGTGGCGACGAAGGGTCCGGAGGGTTTCCAGCAGGAGCTGTCCCTCGCCGCCGTTTTCCTATTCCCGTTTTTGGTACTGCAGCCCGCAGGGCCTGACTGTACGGGTGGCGCGATCTTTTTAGCAGAATATCCCTGTCCGCTATCTCGACAATTTTCCCAAGGTACATGACGGCGACACGATCAGCTATGAAGTTCACTACTGCTAGGTCATGCGTAATGAAAAGTAACGCCAATCCTTTCGCTTCACGTAATTCAGAAAATAGATTTAGGATCTGACTTTGTATCGAAACATCAAGTGCAGAAACCGGTTCATCGGCAATAATCAGATCCGGTCTTAGTACGAGAGCACGAGCAATTGCTATCCGTTGCCGTTGTCCTCCTGAAAATTCGTGAGGATATCGATTTAAAAAATGGAGAGATAAGCCGACAGCATCCATTGCTTCTTCGATGCGTTCTCGACGAAATGCGCGATCGCCGAGTTTTTGTATTCGCATTGGTTCGCCAATTGTTGAAGATACGGGCATACGTGGATCAAGGGATTCATTGGGATCTTGAAACACCATTTGGACCGACTTACGAAAAGGTTGTAAGCCTCGGCCACGTATTTTTGTTATGTCAGAGCCACGAAACAGGATGCGCCCTTCGGTTGGTGGGTAGAGTCGAATCGCGCACCGCCCCAAGGTTGTTTTCCCGCAACCGCTCTCCCCGATCAGCGCTAACGTTTCGCCGTGATTGATCGAGAGGTCGACTCGATTTACCGCGTGAATTACTCGCTGTGGGTCACCTAGTCGCCGCCGCGGAATCTGAAAGCGCTTTACGAGTTTACGTAGTTCGACGATGGGTGCTTGACTAAGGGGCATCATGATCCAACTTTAAGGCATGCGACCCAGTGGCCCGTTTCAATCTGCTCAAGCCTGGGTTCTTTTTCTACGCACTCCGTCGTGGCGGCAAAACATCTGTCGTGGAAGGGACATCCGCTGGGCAACTGGGCGATGTTCGGCGTTTGTCCGGGAATTGCCGGCAAACGATCATGGGCGCTGTCCAAGCGAGGCACCGTAGAAAGTAAACCCTGAGTGTATGGGTGTCGCGGATTTGAAAACAAAGCTGCGGATGGGGCTCGTTCAACGGCACGCCCCGCGTATAGAACCAGCACCTCATCCGCAATTTCGGAGATCACGCCCAAATCGTGGCTTATGAATTGGATAGCCATATCAAACTGGCTTTGAATCTCTAAAAAAAGTTCCAAAATTTGTGACTGCAGCGTTACGTCCAATGCTGTGGTCGGTTCATCCGCAATTAAAAGGGAGGGTTCCCCTGCGAGTGCCATAGCGATCATTGCGCGTTGGCGCAGTCCTCCGGAAAGTTGATGTGGGTAGTCGTAGATGCGTTTGTTCGGTGCTGGCACACAAGTTAGATCCAATAACTCAACTGCCCGCACCCGTGCAGCCCTTTTTGATAAATTCTGGTGCACGACCACTACTTCAGATATCTGGTCGCCGATGGTGTAAACAGGATTTAGTGCTGTCATTGGTTCCTGGAAGACCATTCCGATTTTTGCGCCGCGTACCTTTGCCAATTGCTTTTGAGTAAGCAATCTTAGGTTACGGCCTTCGAACCATATTTCGCCACCGGAGATCTCTCCTGGTGGATCCAGCAGACCTAGTACGGCGAGTGCGCTGACCGTCTTACCACAGCCACTTTCACCGACTACACCCAGTGTGCGACCACGATTTAATTGATAGGAAAGCTCCTGAACAGCCAACAAATTGGCCTTTTCATTTACAAATCTAATTTCTAGGTCGCGTACGTCCAAAACCGGGTCATCAATTTCCGGACCGCCGACGGGGGGTGGGTCCGTATAGGTGTGGCCGTGGGGGTCCATTGATTTTCGTGTATCGGCTGATGTTTAATTTGACGTCCGTTCACAGCATCTGGATGACATTCTGCCCGTTGGGCCGAGTGCTTCCGAGAATTGACATCAGCGAGTATACCGGGCTTTCCAAAAAATTACTTAAATTGACACGTTTTATCGCGTGGAACCTTCGATTTCAGGCTTAGAC
>PTKD01000017.1 GCA_002938115.1 Alphaproteobacteria bacterium MarineAlpha9_Bin7
CGACACGGACCAAATTCAGTTCCATATGAATCTTCCACAAGGCAAGACTATTGTTCGTGACGAAATTGGTGCGCTGTTGCTTGCGGTAGGCTCTTCGGGTGGAGCCGTTACGGCTCATTGGTCAAGGTCCCTTGAAACGGTAACTAACATCCGAATGTCGTCGTCCGGCATAGGAATTGGTACTCCGGAATCAGGAAATTACGTAGAAATTGACGTCTTTACGGCGCAACAAGATGTGACGGAAACGGACGACGGACTGTGGTGGATGAACAGTGCGCTAAAATTTAGCGACATGGTTTTTCGTGACCAAAAAGATGGTGTTCTTTCTCACTATGTTGCCACTGTTGGCAGTTTGCTTTTTAGCTTAGATCTTGAGGGTTCTCCGGACCAAATAAGGAAAGTAATTATGGAGGCTGGCAGCGTCTCTGGGGATGCGACTGAATTGTCTGAGCCGGACTGGTTGCGTGATGAGGATACTTTTTCAATATTTCTGTCTTCACTAATGCGTTCGTTTTCAGGGCGGATGGAAATCGAGAGCGTGAAGGTGGGCGATGCGAATACGGATATGATTGCCGGTCTTGATCGTGGAATGTTTTCAGTGGGTGTCGTTGGACTCGATAGTGACGCTGCGAAATTTAACTTTGAGGTTGGGTTCACCGGTCTTCAGTACGAGGCGGATCCCACTTTTGCCGAGTTGGTGCCGCACTCCGCGAATATAGATTTGGGATTTGTTGCTGTCCCGATGAGGGCGTTTTGGAAGGAAGTGGTCAGCGTTCTTCGTGCCAACGCTGACGATGTTGCTGCCGATGCAGGTGGCATCGAGATCGATGGTGCAACGATCCTTGGACTGCTAGAAGGCTCCGAGGCGCATTTGAATATTCGAGATGTCTCTGCCGCATCCGAGTCGTTTAGTATACAGACGAGTGGTATGCTCTTCCCTAAATATTACGGTGGTGCCCAAGACTCTGTAACCGGAAATTTGGTGGTAATTACTACCGGAATTGATACGTTGCTCAGTCACCCATTGGTGGCACTAGTATCCCTAGGGTATCGAGAAGAAATTGCAAAGGTCGTGTCACTGGGTCAGCCCAATGGTCCGGACGGCAGTGATAGCTTGAGATTCAATCTTGTTCTGACGCCTGAAGGCTCGGTTCTGCTGAATGACGAAGACCTGTCAGGGCTATTTGTTCAAATGTTGCTGCCTGAGACAGAATAGGCAGTTGCCTATTCATTAACGAATTCACGTTTATATCTCGATACTGAACACGGATTCCTGTCAAATATGCTGGGGGTAGTGGGGAAGATCACGCGGCGCTGCGTGTGGAGTCGTGGAACAGCCGGTGATTTTGGGCACGTTCACGTAGGCCCTCGCTTGGGGCAAAACGTTTGCCAACTTGTTGAGCCATCTGGTCGCATTCGGCGACGAACTCGGAACTCCCAATCGTGTCTACCATGGATATAACGCCACCCGTGTGCGGGGCAAATCCCCAACCCAACACCGATCCGATATCGGCGTCTGCTGGAGAGGTGACCACGTTTTCGTCAAGACAGCGCACAGCTTCGACAGCTTGAATATATAGGAGCCGCTTCTTGACCCATTCCGCACATGGCTGCTCTTTGGTGGGTTTTTGTGCGAAGTGTGTTGGCAGCAAAAACCATAGAAGCTTGTCTTTGTCGGAGGGGTAGTCGTAGAAGCCTTTGCCGGCTTTCTTGCCAAGTCGTCCGAGTTTGGTAACCATTCGGTCGATAACTTGAGCCCCCGGAGGATCGACATAGGCATTTCCCAGGTCAGCTTTTGTTTGGAGTGATACTCTATGTATGAGTGCAAGTGACACTTCATCCGCGACCGCTAGAGGCCCCACTGGCATTCCGGCAAGACGGCCAGCATTTTCTATGAGAGCCGGTAAAATCCCTTCCGCCAATAGTGCCATTCCCTCTTGGACGTAGGTGCCAAAAACGCGACTGGTGTAAAAGCCGCGGCCGTCGTTAACAACAATGGGTGTCTTCCCAATAAACCTGGCAAAGTCCATGGCAAGTGCGAGGCATGAAGCGGAAGTTTTTTCGCCGAGAATGATTTCGACTAGTGCCATTCGATGTACTGGGGAAAAAAAATGAAGGCCGACAAAATTCTCAGGACGCTGGCTTGTGTTTGCTAGGCTCGTTATTGGTATGGTCGAAGTATTGGACGCAAATACCGTTGTTGGTTTGACTACGGCCTCGGCCTTGTGGGTGACGTCGACCTTTGTTTCTCGATCTTCATCAACCGCTTCAATCACCAACTGCACACTTGCGAGGTCAGAAAAGTCTGTGGTGGGGGTAATTTTTTGTAGCAATGCTTCGGCCGTTTCGTGGGGTATATGTCCTCGCTTCACGTCACTTGCGAGCAAATCCTGGCAATGAGTTTTTCCGCGATTTGCTTTATCAATGCTTGTGTCCAAAAGTGTGATGTCGAGCCCTGCAGCGGCACATGCGTGGGCGATGCCTGCGCCCATCATGCCTGCACCGAGTATCCCCACGGTTCGGAAGGTAGTCCTGGGGTTGCCTTTCGGCCTACGAACCAACTGATTGGCATCTTTCATATGAAAGAAGTAAGTGCGGATCATGTTTTTCGCGACATCATCCAACAAAACATGTGCGAACCAACGTGACTCGATCCGAATGGCAAGATCAAATGGTACCTGAAGCCCTTCGTACAGACAGGACATGATTGCCTGGTGTGCCGGATAATTGCCTCTGGTCTTGCCGTGCAATAATGCATTTCCAGCCGTGAAGTTCTGCATTCCAGTTTGGCTCCATACGCCACCGTCTGGAACTGAGAAGTCTCGTTTGTCCCACGATTTCACAGGATCCGCTGAATCGCCGTTGAGCCAAGTGTGTGCTGCCTCGAGCAAATTGTCTTTCGGTACAATTTCATCGATCAGACCGTTCTGGAGAGCAGTAGTTGAATCAAACGATTTTCCTTCCAACAAAACTTGAGCTGCTGTGCGCACCCCAATCATACGAGGGAGTCGCTGGGTGCCTCCGCCGCCCGGCAATAAGCCGAGCTTTATTTCTGGGAATCCTACCCTGAGACCGTCTTCGCTGGAGGCTATCCTGTGGTGGCAAGCAAGACACAGTTCGTAACCACCACCCAGGGCTGAGCCATTTATAGCTGCGACGAAAGGTTTACCGCCTGTTTCAATTTTTCGATTGGTTTCGTGCATTTTGGCACAGAAATCCATTATCTGTTGGGCTTCTGATAAACTCACTAAGTGGTTTAGGTCGGCACCCACGTGAAATTCGGCTTTTCCGGAAGTGATGATAACGCCTGAGACAGACTTATCATTCAACGCTTTGTTCACAGCGTTGGAATATGCCTCATAAGATTCGAGATTGAGTATATTTTTCGGGCCATCCATATCCCAAATAATGCACGCGATCCCATTGCTCTCCTCGTAACGGATCATGTAGTTTTCCCCGTCTCAAAACGCGTGAAGCCCGGACCTATGTCCGGGCTTTATTCGCGTTAGATCAGACCTTATTTAGGCTCAATTTCCTTTGTCGCCTTAAACCCGTTCAATCACTGTAGCTGTTCCCATGCCTGCGCCGACACAGAGGGTCGCTAGCCCCGTTTCCAACTCACGTCTTTCCATTTCATCGAGTAGCGTCCCGAGAATCATGGCGCCAGTTGCACCTAACGGATGACCCATAGCGATCGCGCCACCGTTAACGTTGATTTTTTCGTGCTCGACATTCAATTTTTCCATGAAGCGCAGCACAACTGCGGCAAATGCTTCGTTGAGTTCGTAGAGGTCAATGTCGTCGGAAGACATGCCTGCGCGTTTGAGCGCTTTCTCACTGGCGTGGCTTGGGCCAGTCAACATGATCGATGGCTCGGTACCAATTGAGGCGAAGGATTTAATTCGTGCCCTTGGTTTCATGCCTAAGCGAGTGCCAATCTCTTTGGTTCCCACAAGGACGGCGGCGGCGCCGTCGACGATGCCAGATGAATTACCAGCATGGTGCACATGATTAATTCTCTCCACTTCGGGATATCGTTGGATGGCTACATCATCGAAGCCGGATTCGGCACCATTTTTTTCGAAGGATGGATCTAGTGCGGCTAGACTCTGCATAGTGGTAGTTGGGCGTAAATGTTCGTCACGATCGAGGACGGTAAGCCCATTCTGATCTTTGACTGGTGCTACCGAGTTGCAGAAGTATCCTGATTCCCAGGCAGCCGCTGCACGTCGTTGTGACTCCACGGCATAGGAATCTACATCGTCGCGGCTGTAGCCGTATTTGGTAGCGACTAAGTCAGCAGATATGCCTTGGGGAATAAAATATGTTTTAAATGCGACGTCCGGATCGACTGGCCATGCTCCGCCGCCAGCAGACATGGGAACTCGGGACATCGATTCCACGCCGCCACCAATGGAGAGATCTGCTTGGCCAGACATGATTTGGCCGGCGGCCATGTTTACTGCTTCCAGCCCCGATGCGCAGAATCGATTGATCTGTACGCCGGAAACCGACTGGTCGTAGTCAGCGTAAAGAACGGCCGTTCGGGCGATATCGGCGCCCTGATCTCCGACTGGCTCCACACACCCCAGAACTACGTCGTCCACTTCCGCAGTGTCCAGCTGATTGCGTTTGCGAAGTTCCCGAAGAACACCGGCTGCTAGCCGGATGGGCGTAATTTCATGTAACGATCCATCCTTTTTGCCACGCCCACGGGGAGTTCGCACCGCATCGTAAATATACGCATCGTTCATAACACTGCTTCCTCTTTAAGCACCCCATTCACAGAGAACGACTTATCAGTTCCTTCATAATTTCCGAGGTGCCCCCATAAATACGTTGCACTCGCGCGTCAGCCCACGCCCGGGCTATCGGGAATTCCCACATATAGCCATATCCTCCGTGCAATTGCACGCACTGGTCAAGTACGCGGCCCTGAAGTTCGGTTGTCCAAAGTTTGACCATGGCTCCGGTCGTGGCATCCAGATGACCTTCAAGGTGTAGCTCGAGACACCGGTCCAAAAAAGCGCGCGCAGCGGTAATATCCGTTTTTAATTCTGCCAGCTTGAATCGCGTGTTCTGGAACTCCGCGATGGGCTTTCCAAATGCTTTCCGATCGCGTGTATACGTGATTGTCCAGTCGAGTGCTGCTTCACAAGATGCCACCGCCCCAATGGCGATAAGTAGTCGTTCCTGAGGCAATTCCTGCATTAGCTGCTTGAAGCCTCCACCTTCCTCACCGAGTAGATTGGTGCGTGGCACCCGGACATTGTCGAAAAATAATTCCGACGTGTCCTGGGCTTTCATGCCAACTTTTTCTAGATTGCGCCCACGGCTAAATCCTTCCCGGTAAGTCTCCACGAGTACGAGGCTAGTGCCGTGGGCCCCCTTACTAGGTTCGGTCTTGGTGACAACGATAACCAGATCTGCATTGTGACCGTTGGTGATAAAAGTTTTTTGGCCGTTTATTAGAAGTTCATTGCCGTCAGGAATCGCTGATGTCTTGATTGCCTGCAAGTCACTCCCGGTTTCTGGTTCGGTCATGGCGATCGCTGTGATTACTTCCCCCGTGACCATTCGTGGCATCCAGTGCCTTTTCTGTTCCTCGGATCCGTACCGTAGTATGTAGGGCGTCGTTATATCGGTATGGAGTGAAAAACCTGGTCCGGAGGCGCCTGCCCGGGCTAATTCCTCTATGACAATGGTCGAGTGCAAAAAATCTCCACCTGGGCCGCCATAAGATTCGGGTACCGTACAACACAGGAGTCCTGCCTGTCCGGCTTTAAGCCAGGCGTCTCGTGATACTCTACCGTTCTTTTCCCATTCGTCATGATGAGGCGTGATTTCGGTTTCGACGAAGCGGCGCACAGAATCCCGGAAAATATTATGTTCTTCTGTAAACAGAGGACGGGGCAGCATTAGATTGGTTTCAGTCCGTACGATATTGATTGGGAATGATCGACCTTAGTTAGCGTTTCCAATTGTAGCGAAAAGTTCCCTTGTTTTGGAAGTATTTGAAACATGGTTGGTGCAACTTCATGCTAGGTGCAGGCAACAGGCCATTATCATTAGTTTTCCGCCAAATGCAGTCACCGCGCAGGGGCAACTTCGCCGCCAAGGAGGCGTTTATTGCTTGAACAAATGGTTTTGAAATAGATGGAGTGTTCGTTGTAAGGCAACTGAGGCCGATTTTTCATGGTATGGCGAGTAACCGAGGCGGTTAAATCCGTGTTCGGCATCTGGATAAAGATAAATTTCCACATTTTCCCGATCCTGAAATTTTTGTTGGATTTTATCACGTGCGGATAACGGGACTCTTGGATCGTTGCCGGCAAAATGGAGTACCATTGGGCATACGATGTTGCTTGCTTCTTCAAGATAATTCTCGATTTTGACTCCATAATAACTTACTGCTGCATCTACTCCTAACCGGGTGGCACATAGGTAGGAAAGTTTTCCGCCCAAGCAGAATCCCACTGAGCCTATCAGCCCAGTTGCCGTCGACATTGTCCGAAGCAACTGTACGGCGCTTTGGAGATCGATTATGAGTTGGTCCACATCAAGGCCTTGGTTTAGTTCCCGTGCCCTCGCTTGGCCCGATTCTGTATATGGCAAATAACAATCCGGCTGGATCCGCCAAAACACATCGGGGGCTAAGGTGATGAACCCCTCTGCGGCAAAATTCTCGGCAACACCCCGAATATGTTCGTTGGAATTGTATATTTCCGGCAAGACGAGGAGGCCTGGACCGTGTCCCGACGGCGGATGGGCTATATAGGCTGTATAAGATCCATCCACGGTGGAAATTTGGACATTCTCTCCCATGAAGTTTCCTCAAATGGAACCGATTGGATCGATGGGTAACATACCGGCGTAAGGTTGGGTTTGTTCGTACAAGGAGCACGCTGAAATCACCGCCGCCTCCCCACGCGGAGGGCCGACTATCTGCAGCCCTACTGGCCGCTTGTCATGTGTAAATCCGCATGGGATGGAAGCTGCGGGGCAGGTTGTTAGGCTTACAACCCCGCAAATCATGAGCCAATCTATGTAGCGTTCCAATTTCGCGTCTGCGATCTCCGTCGGGTAACGGATCTGTCCATCAAATGGTGGTACCGCCGCCGCCGGACACAGCAAAAGGTCGAAGTCATTAAAAAATTTCAGGGCGCGCTGGTAAAGAGCACCCCTGGCATTGGTCGCTCGGGTAATTTCCAACGCTGAAAAGCCCAGACCAGCCTCTATATTCCAAATTACTTCAGGTTTTACCTGATCCCTGTGGTCAAGGAGGTTTGTTCGGCCAGCCGCAAATAACTGCCCTCGAAGTACATGAAAAATTTCATCAGCGCCTGAGAAGTCAATACAAGCCTCCTCGACTATCGCACCCATGTCGGCAAAAGTTTGCGCAGCTTTTTCGCAAAGATCTTTTACTTCTCTATCCACCGGCAAGAATCCGAGATCTGGGCTAAATCCAACACGCTTGGGTATGGTGGGGTGGTCCGTCACGCTCCGAAAGGAAGTCTCCGGTGCGGGTAGTGACAACGGGTCTCGTGGATCGTGGCCAACTTGTGCATCCAGCATGATGGCAATATCTCTGGTATTTCGGCCCATGGGCCCATCCACGGAAAGGTCATTGAATGGCAAGGTAGTGGGACCGTGGGCGACACGGCCCGGACTTGGACGAAGTCCCACCAGGGAGCAGAAGCTTGCTGGGTTGCGAAGGCTACCTCCAAGGTCGCTTCCAGTAGCCAACCAGACTTGGCCGGAAGCTAGGGCGGCTGCGGATCCACCTGATGACCCCCCGGCCGATAAACCAGTGTTCCAGGGATTATGAGTATGGCCAAAGACTTCGTTGAAAGTGTGGGAACCTGCACCAAATTCGGGAGTATTTGACTTCCCAATTACTATTGCGCCATTGGCCTCCAAACGCTCCACGAGGTAGTCAGAGTGACTAGATATGTGGTCAGCATGGATTGGCGAGCCCCAAGTTGTTCGCACTCCAGCTACCTCGACCAAGTCCTTAACCGCAATCGGAAGGCCGTAAAGATATTGAGGTGGAGCGTCCTGGATTGGATTTTCAAGGAGGTGGCGTGCCTTCGCTCGAGCACGATCGAAACACAGCGTTGGGAGCGCGTTGATTTTGCCGTCGATTGCGTTAATACGGTCCTCGGCGTTGTCGATCAGTTCTATTGGTGAAACTTCACGATTTTTCAGTTTCAGTATCGCGTCGTTAGCAGAGAGTTTGAACAAATCTTCCATAGTTGCCATTTTATCTGTCTAGGTATTCTCAAGGTATCATAACACGGCCCCCGATTAAGGGGAGTTTGTGGGGACTCAGTGAAGGCTGCTAAACTCAGCCTAAATATAACCTTATCTCGAAGGCATCGGTTTATGTGCGTCTGCTTTAAGCGTCTGTTTGCTATCTTACTCTTCGTATCTTTGGGCTGGGTTGGTAGTGTGCCAGCTCAGGAAATCACTTTAGCTGAGAGTGAGGTATCAGCCTTTCTCAATTCCTATAGTGCTTCGTTTGGTACCAAAAGTGCTGAAGAGGTAGCGGTATTTTTTCATGTTCCTATGTCGGTGGTATTCGACACGGGCGTGGTAGTGATGACACGAAGTTTGGATGTTGTTCGCTACGTCCAGTCCATTCAGAATAATCTTGCGGCGGTTGATTACGCCTACAGTATCTGGACTGACGTGAGGATAAAGGAAATGCACCCGAGGCTAGTCGTCGCAAGCACTTCGGCTGTGCGTTACAACGGTGATAATGGGGCGATCGCGGCGACAGGTAGCACTTATGTGCTAAGAAAGACGGAGGAGGGTTGGAAAATTGCAACCTTTATTAGCCATGCCCCAGACCGTGTGCTTGCTCTGGACTAATTGATTGTATGACGCGGATGACTTCACCTAATTGAATCGTTCAGCCAAAGAATCTATAGCGGCAGTGGTTCCTCCTGGGCGGTAGTCTACCCCTGTCATTTTGAGCGTCATCTCGATTGCGCTTAAGGTTCCAAGAATCATTGGTTCATTCAGGTCTCCAAGATGCCCAATCCGAAAAACTTTGCCCGAAAAACGATTTAAGCCGGCAGCAAGCGCGACATTGGTATGTTGCATACAACTCTCGCGTAAATCGTCCGCGTTGTACTTGTCGGCCATGAGGACTGCCGTAACAGAATTTGATTGTTCACGTGGATTCTTTGACAATAATTCCATGCATCCTTCCTGCCCCCAGTGAACAATGGCTTGCCGCACAGCACCTGCTAGCCGAGCGTGCCGTTCAAAGACCTTGTCCAGCCCCTCCTCCTTCAACATTGTTAATGCTTCATGAAGTCCAAAAAACATATTAATCGCCGGTGTGGACAAAAAGCCCGGTGTTTCCCCATCCGGCATAATGGCATTCCAATCCCAATATCGGCTGGGCAACTGGCTTGCTTGCGCTGAGCGAAGTGCTTTTTTGCTAATACCGTTAAAACTTAGACCGGGTGGTAGCATCAGGCCTTTTTGAGAGCCGCCAATTGCCACGTCCACTCTCCAGTCATCCATACGAAAGTCCATGGATGCCAGAGAGGAAATAGTATCGACTAGAAATAGGGCTGGATGATTGGCCCGATCAATTGCTTCGCGCACTTCGGGAAGACGAGTGGTTATCCCGGTTGAAGTTTCATTATGTACAATTGCCACCGCTTTGATCGTGTGATCACGATCTTTGGCGAGCCGATCATAAATTGCGTCGGGGTCCGCGCCATGTCGCCAATCCCCTGGCAAATACTCGACCACAAGGCCAAATGCCTCTGCCATTCCCTTCCACATGGCAGAGAAAGCCCCGGTTTCAGCCATTAACAGTGAGTCACCAGGAGAACAAGTGTTGACCAGTGCGGCTTCCCAGGCTCCGTGGCCGGCCGAAGGGAATACCAAAACAGGACACTGAGTACCGAAAATGCTCCTAAGGCCGTCGAAGCATTCTTCGGAAAGCCGCTTGAATTCCTGACCTCTGTGATCGATTGCCGGCCGGTCCATTGCACGCAGAATTCTATCCGGCATGTTGGTAGGTCCAGGTGTGTGAAGAAACTGGCGACCGCGCAAAACTGTCATGAGTGATGTTTCATCTTCAGGATAAGGTTGGTAACTGAGTGGTTTAGTAGCAAAATTTAATTCTTAAAGCGACCCATCAACGGTGCATTAGGGTAAGTTATGGCAAACTTTACAAAGACAGTCATTTAGGGCCTAAATACATTGTGGGGTATAATTGGCTTTATGTGGTGGCATGGAAGGCAGTAAGAGAAGACATGTCCAGAATTTTGACTGAAGACCAAATGAACGCATTCCAACGTGACGGATATTTGTTTCCTTTGCGTGTCATGTCCGAAAGTGACGCTACCGAATGCTATTCTCGATTCCAGTCAGTGGAGGCCGATTGCGGTGGTGCGCTAGCCGGTCCAGTACGCTATAAGCCCCATCTTCTTATCACCTGGCTAAACGAGTTGGTCCGCCATCCAAATATTCTCGATGCAGTGGAGGACATCCTTGGCCCGAATATACTTTGTTGGGCATCCTCGTTCTTTAATAAGGATGCCCAAGATCCAAGCTTTGTATCGTGGCATCAGGATTCGACGTACTGGGGCTTAAGCAAACCTGAGGTGGTAACTGCGTGGGTCGCCTTCACGCCGAGTCAAATCAGAAATGGATGTATGCGGGTAATGCCAGGCACGCACAAGTTTGATCAAGTGATACATAACGATACTTCTATGGAGCACAACTTATTAACACGCGGGCAGGAAGTTGAAGTGGATGTGGATGAAAGTAAAGCAGTAGATGTTGAGCTGGAGGCTGGAGAAATATCTTTGCACCATGTGCGACTTATTCATGGCTCGCTTCCTAACCGTTCCAAACAGCGACGGATTGGCTACGCGATTCGATATATTCCTACACATGTACAACAACTATATTCGAACGAGGATTCAGCCACACTGGTCCGTGGCGATGATAGTTTTGGTAATTTTGTTCCGGAGCCATCTCCAGCTTCCGACATGGATCCAGAGGCACTCAAATTTCACGCAAAGGCTAATTCGGTATCTGGCCAGGTTCTCTACCGCGGTAGTGAAATACAACCATACTTTACAGGTAAAAATGAGATAATCAGTGCCCGTTAACTTCTCGGATGTATTTGAGACGCAGACAGGTTAGCAAGCAAAATTCTAAGGAATCGATAAAGGTGGATAGGGGTACGAGGATGGTTCTGTGCTAACGAAACAGCAGATCGAATACTACCACGAAGAGGGGTACATCGTGGTTGAGGATGTGCTTGATGATCAGCTTCTCACCAAATTGCGAGCGGTTACGGATGAGGTTGCAGCTTCTGCGAGGGATCTCAAGGAATCGAATGACCTTATTGATTTGGAACCAGGACATAGTCAGGTAATTCCTCGTGTACGGCGTATAAAGAAGCCTCACTTGGCGCATACGTTTTATCTCGAACTATGTGCTAAGTCCTGCATCACGGATTTATTGGAGCCACTCATTGGTCCAGATATCCGACTGCGTGCGGGCGGCAAAGTGAACATGAAGTCGGCGGAGTTCGGTGCCCCGGTGGAATGGCATCAGGACTGGGCGTTTTACCCACACACCAATGATGACCTGCTTGCCGCTGGGCTGCTTCTTGATGATATGGATTTGGATAACGGGCCGTTAATGGTATTGCCCGGCACCCATAAAGGACCCGTCTATGATCACCATTCGCAAGGTGCATTTTGTGGCGCGATTGATCCAACTATGGCTGGGGTAGATTTTTCGAAGGCAGTCCCGCTCACTGGAAAAGCTGGCTCAATGACCATTCACCATGCTCGACTGCTTCATGGTTCAGAGCTCAATAGGTCGGGGCGGCAGCGTCGCCTTCTGCTCTATGAATATACAGCGGCTGATGCCTGGCCAATGGCAGGTGTAGAGCCGTTGACTGATTTTGAAGAGTTTAACAAACGTATCGTGCGTGGCTCTGCAACGATCGAGCCAAGGGTTGAAACGGTACCGATTCGTATGCCGTTTCCGAAAGCACCCCACCAGGGGTCTATATACGAAAACCAACGTAGCTTGAGCCACAATTACTTCGAGCATTCGCCAGTAGCAAAACGTGTCGGGGCGACATAACAGATCGATTTTGCACTGATTGAGCACCAATTTTTGACATGAAGTTTGTAACGGTTAACTAAGCTGTAGTATGTAGCTTCGTCGGTTTAAACGTTGGGCAAGTCGCAGCGAAGGGCTGGTTGGCTTTTTGTATGAGGGTCACCCGGAAAATCATCATCGGGAGTTGTGAATGGTAGTTGTTGGGGCCAAGGAACTGGAGTGTCTGATTAAGACGATGTTCGAGAAGGCTGGATCGAAAATCGAGGAAGCCGTCATGGTTTCTTCCAATCTTGTCGAAGCAAATCTCATGGGTCACGATAGTCACGGGGTTGGTTTGGTTCCGAGATACATTCAAAATTGCCAAAACAAAACACTTACTGCGAACGCCCATGTTTCGGTGGAGCAGGATGATGGTGTCATTCTTCAGCTTCACGGCAACATGGGCTACGGGCAGGTGATCGGTGGTGAAGCGATGCGCCTTGGGATAACGCGCGCTTTGCAACTAGGTGTATCAATTGTTGCGCTTCGAAATTCCCATCATTTGGGACGGATCGGCGCTTGGGGAGAAATGTGTGCGGAGGCCGGACTAGTTTCAATTCACTATGTCAATGTAATCGGTCATGAGCCGTTGGTGGCGCCGTACGGAGGTGCTGAAGGACGTTACTCAACCAATCCCTACTGCACGGCAATCCCTGCGCCGCCAGGTGGCAAGGCTATCATTTTCGATATGGCCACTAGTAAGGTTGCGATGGGTAAGGTGCGGGTGGCCT
This sequence comes from Alphaproteobacteria bacterium MarineAlpha9_Bin7, assembly GCA_002938115.1. Lineage (GTDB taxonomy): Bacteria > Pseudomonadota > Alphaproteobacteria > UBA7887 > UBA7887. Next base: position 12,885 of record PTKD01000017.1, read on the forward strand.
ACAATAAGGGCGAAGAGATGCCCGAGGACTGCCTAATCAGTTCGAGCGGAGCTCGAACTCGAGATCCTGGGGTCATGTTCCGCGAGAAAATTGGCGCACTTCTTCCGGTAGGAGGTCATAAGGGCTCAGGACTTGCTTTGGTTGCTGAAATTTTGGCTGGCGCACTAGTTAATGGCGGCACCTGTGTGCCTGCGAATCAAAATAGTGGCACAATACATAATAACATGTTGAGCATTATCATGAACCCGACTGCTCTCGGGGACGCTGATTATTTTCAGTCAGAACTAGAAGGTATAACCGATTATGTTAAATCGGCCCGGCCTGCTCAGGGAGTTGATGCGGTGATGGTGCCAGGAGATCCGGAGCGCAAGTCAATGGCTGAGCGCCGTGCAAAAGGTATTCCCATAGACGACCAAACCTGGCGAGAGATTCTTGAGTCTGCTGAAGTGGTCGGAATTAAGGAGCCTGCGTTCTTGGCATCGGTAAATCAGCCCCGACAGGTTGCGAGCTAGGCCCTATTCTTGGTGGGTATATCCGTATTATTCTGTTTTTGATGATGAAAAAGGATGTTTTTGGTTGCGGGCAAAATTATGTTCGCCGTACGACATAGGTTAGACCTTTAGGTAACATGCCTTTGTACGAAATAGATATGCCAAATATGTCGCAAGCTTTGCCGTTGCATGAGTCATGGCCTGATGTTGAAAAACGTCTTACCGGACAACGTTTCAGTGTATTCCTTGATTTTGACGGGACTCTGACCGCGGTTCACGAACGGCCTGAGTCGGCTGAGTTGTCTGAAATGATGCGCGGTCGGCTCTCTAGGCTTGCTTCTCGTGTTGACGTTACAATAATATCTGGCCGTGATTGCGCGGATGTTGCCGCGCTGGTTGGTTTGAATGGTTTGATTTACGCTGGTTGTCATGGCTTCGATATCGTTGGTCCTGATGTGCCAGCCATCCCGGCATTTGAAGGTTCTGCTACCCCAGTTGACGTTTCTGTTTTTGGTGCCTCGGTCGCCTCGGCCGTAAATTCCATCGCTGGCGTCATCATCAAAATAAAGCAGTGGGCCATCGCGATCCATTACCGTACCGTAGCAGAGGGAGATGTGGAACGACTCGAAGATACAGTGATGGATATGGTTGACTCCTCTCCCATTTTCCGCGGACGACGGGGGAAAAAGGTTATTGAAATTGTTCCCGATGTTGATTGGCATAAGGGCCGAGCGGTTCTTTGGTTAAACGAGTTTTTGGAACGACAAAGCGGCCCAGCGGTTCCCATCTATGTTGGAGATGATGTCACGGACGAGGATGCATTTTTCTCATTGGTCGGGAAGGGCGTTACGGTATTGGTAGGGGAAAAACCTTCTCCCACTGTTGCCACGTACCGTGTCGATAATCCCGAAGAAGTTGGCTGGTTTCTCGATAAACTTTTTGCACTCGCGACTGACTGATCAATGCGAGCAATGAACCGCTGGTTGCTTAGATGTGCTGTATCCTCGCTGGGAGAAGCTTAAATTCTTCTTTCGTACTGCTGCGAATTGCTTATCCTGTTCGTTGCCGGATATGTTGATTTCGGTACACTGAGGGCCAGCTCACTTTGGGTTATGGGAGAAAAAGAAGTTGTCTGACGGAACTACACAAACTTTTGACGCAGCCGGCCAGCCCGATAGGGGGGGCTTGGCAAACGTTCGGCTTTTTTCTGATGTGCCTTCGGACGCTCTATTTGCACTCGAAGATGACTGTAATTGGTTGAAGTTTGAGCCCAACGACGTGGTTTTGGATCGAAATGATACGTCCCGCGACGTCTACTTCATTGCAAATGGTTTGGTACGCGTTATGAACTACATCGGAGACCAACGAGAGGTGACGTTAGCGAATAAAAAGGCCGGTGACCATTTTGGAGAGCTTGCGGCTATTGGGCCACGAGAGCGTACTGCGCGCGTGATAGCAATTGAGAAGACGGTGGTGGGTGTCATGTCACGGGATAAATTTTTAGCAACGTTGTTGGAATTTCCGCAAGTATCGTTGCGTTTGCTCAATGAGTTGGCATACATCATCGCTTCAATGAATGAACGTGTATCTACTTTGTCTCTTACGGTTCCTAGGCAACGCGTTTATTTAGAATTACTTCGCCTAGCGGTTCCGGATCCGCGTGGTGGTGGCGCATGGGTAATCGAGCCGCTTCCTACTCACAATGATATTGCTGGTTGGGCAGGTGTTGATGAAGAGGAAGTGGCGCACGCCATTGGTAAACTTGCTAGGGAGCAAGTGTTGGAACGCCGAAACAAAACCTTGATTATCCATGACCGTGCAAAAATACACGAGATGTCAGGAATGTAGTTTGTTGAGTACGCAATCTTAAAATTTAAATATTTAGAGTTCGCATGGCGAATTTTTTTGTTTATATTTTTTTATTCATACTACTGTATGGAGCCATCTGCGATCTTATAAGTTTTAAAATTCCTAATTACGTATCCATTTGTAGTGCATTATTATTTTTCCCTGCCGCATTGTGGGCTCATTGGCCGGTAATTAATATTTTGTCTAATACCGGCGCTGGTGCATTGATTCTTGCTGTAGGGGTGTTCGCGTTCTCATTCAACTTGATTGGTGCGGGCGATATTAAAATGCTGGCGGCTTCTACAGTCTGGTTCGGTTTTAGCGGGCTTCCTTCCTTATTTTTTTCTGTAGCAATAATTGGAGGAGTTCTTTCGTTAGCATTAATCGTTTTTCGACGTTTCGTCTTGCCCGCTAGTTGGGGCCGCGCTAACTGGTTGGTCAGACTGCACGAAAGCACTGGGGTTCCGTATGGTATCGCTATCTGTATTGGAGTTGTTGTGATTTCTCCAAGCCTGTTAGCATCTGGGCATTGAAACAGATAAATCATGCAAGTCATGAATGTATTGGCTATAAATTAACGGTAGATCTTTGAGCATTTTCAGTCGAAGTTAAACTGAGCGGTACGACGGAGGCATGAGGCGATGCGTTGCCTGGATGTGGCAGTCTATCGAGGGAAACGAGACCAAAACACGTGTTCGGTAACTGTTGACGGGAAGCCTCTTGATCGACGGCTAGATGTGGTATCGGTTCCAATAGCGGAGTTCGAGTGGGGCTACAAAGGTGGTGGACCAGGTCGTCTAGCATTCGCCCTTCTGGCTCACTATTTGGGCGACGACAAAAAAGCGCTCATGTCGTACCGATCCTTCCGGGATAACGTAATTGCAGAATTAAAGGGCGATGAATGGACGTTGACTAGTGCGCACGTAGGATCATCTCTCGCTGCTTCGGTCGAGGTTCCCATGACTTTGAGTGAACTATTGGACAAGGTGCGTAAGAGGGAGATGTAAAACATTCTAGATGGATCGGGCGCAGTTCCTGGTGGTCTTGAAAAGATGCTGGCGTTCTCCTATGTCACTGAAAATACGGGTAATATCGGTGACGTTGAGACGTTTCACCCGATATATTGCTGGCATAAATACACTATTGGGTTGGCAGGTGCTTTTCGGATAGTATCCTCAGGGACTTGCCTACCGTTGAGGCGCGAAGGTAGGCTAGGA
>PTKD01000170.1 GCA_002938115.1 Alphaproteobacteria bacterium MarineAlpha9_Bin7
AAACCGCAACATAGAGCCAGGACCATCCCGATTACGAAAAACTCCTCAAGGAAGAACCCGGTCATTTAAAAAATTTCTCCTTCCTCAGTAGGTCGCGTGCTGTCGTCACCAAGAAGAAGTGCTGTACAATGCACAATTCGTGACACTCCTTGCGCAATCATAGAGATCGCAAAAATCCAGATACAGGTTTTTAGTAAATAAACAGCGTGAAGACCGCGCTCTTCTAGGGAGCCTTCCATTACACCCCAGGAATTAAGCACATAATCATAGGAGTAAATTAATATTGCGACACAAACTGGGATCAAAAAGAGAACAGTGCCAACGATATCTACTCGCGCTTTCCCACGTTCATTCATTTTTGCATAGAATATATCAACTCGGACGTGACCGTTGTGGAGAAGCGTATACGCCGCACAAAGTAGAAAAACAAAACAATGCATAAACCGAACAGATTCCTGCATCCAAATAAAACCAATCGAAAAACCATAGCGCAGTACCACTACGATTACCGTCACCAACACCATAATGAGAGTAAGCCACGCAATCCAACGGCCAAGGGTGTCATTGACTGCATCAATCCTCCTCGCAATGGCTAGCAATACTTTCACCAGTATTTTCCTTTTGAAAGCCATGGACAAAGTTAGCGGTGCGCTTCGCACTTCGGGAATGATCCAACGCAGTCAGGCAGATGGGTGCTATAACACGTGAAGGGCTGTAGGGAAACGCTATCAACCAAAGACCAAAGTCTTGGTTTAGAACCTATGCAGAACGGTGAACTTCATAAAGTCCTTGATCACAGGTCCCGTGAGTCGCTCAAAAATTTAATAAATCCTAAATTTATTAGACTTCGGGAATCCAGTTGGCGCTAATCTACCTGACTGTCCGCGCTTACCAAGCCACGGTAAAAGCTCCGTGACGGTTCGGGTTCTCTCCCCAGATTTCCAACTTAAGCCATTCGCACGCTGAAATACTTTTACATCTTGTAAGCCACCATCGCGGTATCGTTGCAAAATAACGCCACGACCACGCGGTTGAGAGACAATTTCCTCAATTCCAAACAGAAGTAATTTATGATTCGCTCCGACCGTGGCAATTGTATCTCCATGCGCTGGGACGCAAGCAACTCCAACAACAGGATCTGACAAATTGAGGACCTGTTTTCCTGCACGGGAGCGTGTCACTAACCCATTTTCTTCCACAATAAAACCACGACCATCGGAGGCAGCTACCAAAAGTCGACCCCCGGGATTATGCAATAACAACGCAACAACGTCATGATCATTACCTAGGTCAATCATCATTCGAATAGGTTCGCCAAGACCCCTGCCGCCAGGGAGTTTGTCGCAATGAATAGTATGAAAACGGCCGTTCGAAGCGAATGCCAAGAGACGGTCGGTCGTGTGGGCATGTATTGAAAAGCGCCCTCTATCCCCCTCCTTGAATTTAAGACCTATGTCGGACGTTAAATGGCCTTTGACAACACGAATCCAGCCCATATGGGAACAAAGAATCGTAACTGGCTCACGCTCCACCATCATTTCGAGCGGTAGCACTTCATCTGTGACGGTACTTGCGGCAAACTCTGATCTACGCCGGCTCACATCGCTTTCTGATAAACTCTTCTTCAAAGTTTTAAGTTCTACCTCGATCGCCTTACGTTGACGGGCTTTACTTTTAAGCAATTTACTCAAACCACCAAGCTCTATCTTCAAACTTTTACATTCCTGTAAAATTTGCCGCTCTTCAAGCTTACGCAACTGCCGCAAACGCATACTAAGTATAGAATTAACTTGGGAATCATTCAGTTTCCAACGTTTTTTTATCTCTTTTTCTGGTTTATCAGACTCTCGGATGAGCTTAATCACCGCATCGAGATGCGCGTAAACAACTAAGAAACCATCAAGTACCTCCAGGCGATTCTCAATTTGTGAGTGTCTATAAGCGCTCCTACGCCGAAGAACGTCAAAACGATGTTCTAAAAACGCATTGAGTGCACTCCGCAGTGACATCACACGAGGCACACGATCTTTATCAAGTACATTCAAATTCAAGGGAACACGTATCTGAAGCTCGGTATTACGAAACAACGTTTCCATTAAAAGATTGACGTCAACACTGCGAGCACGCGGCAGAAATACCAACCGAATATCTTCCGTCGACTCATCGACCACATCAGCTAACCAGGGCAGTTTCTTGGCTTCCATAAGATCTGCTACTTTTTCAACCAAACGTGCCTTTTGCACTTGATACGGAATTTCCGTAACAACTATCTGGTATTGACCGCGATCAAATTTTTCTATTTCCCATCGAGCCCTAACACGGAATCCTCCCCGCCCAGTGGCATACGTCTCCACTATTGATTCCTTGGGTTCAACAATTATCCCACCAGTCGGGAAGTCTGGTCCGGGAATAAATTCAACTAAGGTTTCAGTTCGTGCTTTGGGGGCTTTCAATAAGTGGAGTAAACCTTTGCATAATTCCACCGCATTGTGTGGGGGTATGCTGGTCGCCATCCCGACTGCGACCCCACTTGCGCCATTGGCGAGTAAATTAGGAAATGCTGCAGGCAGAACTAATGGCTCTCGGTCCTCGCCATCGTAAGTCGTTCGAAAATCTACGGTATCCTCATCTATGCCCTCGAGCAAAGACTCGGCAAAGTTGGTTAACCGAGCCTCCGTGTAACGCATTGCAGCAGCATTATCACCGTCTATGTTCCCAAAATTCCCTTGACCTTCAACCAACGGATAGCGCGTAGCAAACTCTTGAGCTAGCCGCACTAGCGCATCATAAACCGCCACGTCTCCATGGGGATGATATTTACCTATTACGTCACCAACAACCCGTGCACATTTTTTAAAACCGGACTTCGGGTCAAGACGTAGCAGGCGCATTGCATATAGTAACCGTCGGTGTACCGGTTTGAGGCCATCCCGTACATCAGGTAATGATCGAGACACTATGGTGGAGACCGCATAAGACAAGTAACGCTCACTAAGTGCTTCCACAAAGGGCGCAGGTCGAATTTTATTTTCTTCGTGAACCTCAGCCATCAACCATCTTTAACACAACATGTTGTGTATTTTCGAGAAAAAGTATCAATAAATTGACCCCGGGCCAAAGGTAGCTTACAGCCATTAATTCCCGCAACCCGCCCAAGAAAGTGACCGGTTAGTGCAAGACCGGTTTGTAATTCTTCGACCGACGGCGAGTTTTCGTGAAGTAAAAATTTTGGTAAAGGTAACATCCGATCCGCGTACGGCGCTCCAGCCTCACCTGAAACCGCTCTTCCAGTTTTTGGCGATACCCAAACCAAATTTCTGGTCTGTCCTGTAGCGGCACAAGACTTTAGGGAAAGGCCGAAACCCAACTCTTTCAGCAACTCTAATTCCCAACGAACGTACTCAGCCAGCCAACTATCATCCTGGGCCATAATATTCAGAAGATTTCGGAGACTATGAAATACGTCTGGATAAGGCTCACGCTCTGGCAGGAGCACATCGCTCAACGCACACGCAGAATTCATACCAGAAAGTGCTACCGGAGAGTCCAGCAATGCAGCCGCGTTCGCACGACTTAGCTCTATCGTATAACTTCCTAAATTCTCCTCCAACCGCGCACGCCACGCACATTGAACTATGTTTCCAGTTTGCAAAATTGGTTTTAAGCGCCGACTCACACCACCCCTGACCAGACCAGCATGTCGGCCATGACAACAAGTGAATATTGTCGCGATTGAGGCTGCCTCTCCGTATTTTCGGGCATATAGAAATATGCCTTCGTCAGTCCAGTCCATCGCCCTAAACTATACTATTACATAATTTCGATAATTTTTATCCATCGGGCACTTATTACTGAGATTGTAGTGGACATCAAATTAAATTTTTCCATACGAAGCCACTTCTCGGTTAGGCCAAAAAATCCAGTCCTATCGTCCTATAATGCTCGGGTCGTTCAGACCAGTCGCGACGAACCTTGACATGGAGGAAGAGATGCACACGTCGTTCCAATACCGTTTCAAGTTCAGATCGTGCAGCGCTCCCGATGGACTTAACGCGTGCCCCGTTTTTCCCCACAACTATCATTTTTTGACTTTTACGCTGCACGTAAATGGTCTGGTCTATAC
>PTKD01000171.1 GCA_002938115.1 Alphaproteobacteria bacterium MarineAlpha9_Bin7
TTGATGCATATTGCTGCAGCGTCGGGGGTAGCTACATTAGGGTTGTTTGGGCCGAGACGAGAGGAACATTATGCTCCTTGGGGTGCCCGTACGTCAGTAGTTCGGACCAAATTGGACTATGACGAGTTGGTCAGTGGACCAGGCTATAATCATCGAACTACCGATAGTCTCATGGGGTCTCTTGCGGTGGACGATGTCGAGGAGGCAGTAATTGAACTCTGGCGTCGAGTTGGTGAGAAGGTAGCGTGAGCAATCAACCAAATCTCTCCGTGCTGGTGGTCGTACACAACGAGGCAGACCAGTTAGCAGATTGTTTGTCGTGTCTTACCAAGGCTGATGAGCTGGTCGTCGTACTTGATAAATGCACCGATACCTCAAAGGAGATTGCAAGTCAGTTTACTGAACTACTGTTCGAGGGGTCGTGGGACTTAGAAGGACAGCGTCGCAACTTCGGATTGGATGCGTGTCAAGGCGATTGGATTTTGGAAGTTGACGCGGACGAGCGTGTTCCGTCAGAGTTGTTTGATGAAATTCGTGTTACTATCGCGGTGGCCGAGCCAGGCTATTTTTTAATTCCATTCGATAATTACGTCGGAAAACAATTGGTCCGACATGGTTGGGGAGGTTCTTGGGGCGTGATGGCTGCCCCTCGTCTTTCCAGTCGAACAGCTAAGCGCTGGGGTTCACAAAGGATCCATCCTTCGCTTGAGCTACTTGGGGAGAAACGCTGGCTGAGTGTGGCTATTCGCCATTATGTAGACCGTGACCTAAACGACATGCTTGACCGTCTGCGTAGATATACCGACGCTCGGGCCGCAGACTTGTTGGCATCTGGAGAAAAAATGCCTCCAATGATTTGGACTTTACGTCGAAGTTTTGGTCGATTTGTAAAATGCTATTTTTTTCGTAAGGGATATTTAGAAGGTCGTTGGGGATTGGTGATTGCTTTGATGGCCGCTTTGTACCCGCTGATTTCGCACCTGAAGGTTGATATTTCGCGTCGTCATGGAGCCTCTCCGTGAGGCTGCTGCAAGTTATGGCCGGAGCTCATTATGGTGGCGCAGAAGAATTTTTTGTTCGCCTTGCACTTGCGTTCGAGCAAGAAGAAATGGATCAGCATGTTGTAATTCGCAGCCACTCACGTCGCGAAAATCGACTTAGGCAAGGTGGTGTGAGTATCGATACACTCCCATTCCGGCGTTATTTGGATTTCCGGACTGGAAGCAAGTTGACGACCATAATTCGAGACTGGCGTCCTAACATTGTTTTAACTTGGATGAGTCGCGCTTCGCACGCTTGTTCAAAGATTGGGCATGATGGTTCATTTGTTCAGGTGGGTCGCGTCGGGGGTTACTACAAGCTTAAATATTTTCGGGGTTGCGAGCACCTTGTTGTCAATACACCTGTTCTGGTTGAGTACATTTGTGATCTTGGCTGGCCCGTAGCGCGTGCGCATTACCTCCCGAACTTTGTTTCTGAACGGAGAGCGCTGCCACTAGATCGGGCACTCCTCAGTACACCCTCAGAAGCTCCTTTGTTACTGGCACTCGGCCGGCTTCACGAGAACAAAGCTTTTGATGTGTTGCTGAAAGCGATGGTGCACTTACCGAGTTACTGGTTGTGGTTGGTGGGTGATGGGCCACAAGAATCTGCGCTTCGAAAGCAGGCGTCTCGTTTAGGGGTAGAAGAGCGCGTGCGCTTTGTTGGATGGCGCGATGAGGTTGCGCCTCTGTTTTCAGCTGCGGACATACTGGTTTGTCCGTCACGCTCAGAGCCGCTGGGGAACGTAGTGCTTGAAGCTTGGACTCAACAAGTCCCGGTGGTTGCCGCAGCCGCCAAAGGTCTTCAGGAATTAATTGATGATGGCGTCAATGGCCTACTTGCTCCCGTTGGCGATGCTTCGGCATTGGCCGAGCGCATAACAGAAGTGACTCGTGAACGCTCAAAAGAACTGGCAATGGCGGGATGGGCGAGGTATCACGCATCATTTAGTCAAGCGATTGTGGTAAAACGTTATCTAGATTTTTTTAAGTCGGTTGCTCCCTAATGTGTGGAATTGCTGGATTGGTGTTTACCGACGGTTCTCAACCGTCAGTCGATCAAATTGATCGGCTCGCTTCTGCGCTTAAACATCGTGGGCCCGATGGTGAAGGCCGCTTAAATGTCGGTGAAGTAAGTCTCGTACATCGACGACTTGCGATCATTGATCTTGAAACTGGTGATCAACCGTTTGAGGATGGTGATGGCATAAGTCTGATAGCGAACGGTGAAATATATAATTACCGTGAATTATCGAAGCAAATTCCGGACGGGTTGCTTTCGAGTAAATCAGATTGTGAGCTACCTTTATATTTGTATAAATATCATGGGTTAGGTTTCACCGAGCATCTCCGCGGCATGTATGCGCTCGCGATATACGACCTCAAAAAGGATTTGTTGGTGTTGGCTCGTGATCCATTTGGTATCAAACCATTATATTACGTGGAGAATGAGCGATATTTCGCCTTTGCTTCCGAACCACAAGCGTTAATTTCTGCCGACCTTGCGTCGCGAACGCCGTCTGAGGCCCAATGTAGAGAATTGCTTAACAGGCAATTTATCTCTGGTAGATTCACCGCCTTTGCGGATGTTAAACGGATACTTCCAGGTGAGACGTTAATCGTAAAAAAGGGGGAAATTATAGAAAGACTGTGTTTGCCAGCGCTACCGGATCATGGTCCGCGTGGTAAAGAGGTAGCAGGGCTTGAGGCTCGACTTGATGATGCTCTTGCAGATAGTGTCAACCTTCATCAGCGGTCTGATGTCCCGTACGGTATGTTTCTTTCCGGAGGCGTTGACAGTAGCGCGCTGTTGGCGATGATGGCTCGACTAAATTCAAGCCCAGTCCTAACCTACACCGCTGGGTTTGACAGCAAGTCTGTGCCGGACGAAAGGGGTTTGGCTCGCTCCGTTGCCGAGGCGGTAGGTGCTACGCATACAGAGATCACCGTGACGCAACAAGATTTCTGGCGGGATCTGCCCGCTATTGCGGAGGCTCTCGACGACCCGTGTGCTGATTACGCGATTATCCCAAGTTTTGCGCTGGCGCGAGCTGCGTCGAAAGATGTCAAAGTAATTTTATCCGGGGAAGGGGGAGATGAGCTCTTTGCTGGATATGGCCGTTACCGACGTGCTCTGAGACCTCGTTTGCTAGGTGGTAGAAAATCTCGATTGCGTGGTTTATTTGATGGCGCAGACATTCTCCGGGAACCGGACGTACTGTCGAATTTTGATTCGGAACGTTATCGCTCCACTGTTGGTTTAAAGTACTCACGTCTGCAGGCTGCTCAGGCCGTGGACTTTGTTGACTGGTTGCCGAATGACCTACTTATTAAACTTGACCGTTGTCTCATGGCGCACGGCCTCGAAGGGAGAACACCATTCTTAGACCGCACTCTGGCGGATTTTGCGTTCTGCCTTCCCGATAGGGCAAAAGTAACGGTTGGTCGTGGTAAATGGTTGTTGCGCCGTTGGCTGAGTAAGCAACTGCCTGTGGCAAAACCTTTCTCACGCAAACGTGGATTTACGGTTCCAGTTGGAGAGTGGATGGAGACCCGTAGGCAACAACTCGGGGATTTGGTTGCAGCTCAGCCTGGGGTAAAGGAGTTATGTAAATCTGGATCGGTGGCGCCACTGTTCCAGATACGCAATAAGAAAGCGGGCCAGGCAGCGTGGGTATTACTCTTTTATTCCTTGTGGTACCGGCGTCATATTTTAAATTTAAGTCCAGACGGCGATGTCTTTGACTGCTTGAGTTCTAGCGTGGAGCACTAAGGTGATCTCTCTTTGAACTACTGCACTCTGTCAATTGATAGAACGGCATCAATAAATCGTGCATAAGATTTAAACGAGCAGGAAAGGAAAGTTTCATGGCAGCTTACATCCTTGGACAGATCAATATTACCGATGTTGAGACGTTTAAACGTTATAGCGAGAAGGTTTCTCTTACCGTGCAGCAGTATGGCGGTCGGTACTTGGTTCGCGGAGGTGCGGTCGACAAACTCGAGGGCACTTTTTTAGGAAGACGTATGGTTGTGATAGAGTTCCAGTCGGTAGAGGCCGCA
>PTKD01000172.1 GCA_002938115.1 Alphaproteobacteria bacterium MarineAlpha9_Bin7
AACGCGGCGATGAGCGCGGACGCTTGATGGGCGTACCGGTGACTCCTCATTAACCTCCTCACCATCCCAGTCCCCATAGACTCCAGTGGTGGACAAATACCCAATCCAGCAACTTTGTTTCGCGTTGGCAATTTGCTTCTCATAAAACGCCAACGCCGGATCACCGGTTTGTTCGGGGGGAATTGTAGATAGAAGATGATCAGCAGCAATCACTTGCCGGCCAATCCCATCATCGCGCTCCTCTCCATCAAATGGATATGCTTCAAAACCGTGCGCTAATAGCTCGTGCCGGCGTGTTTCGCTCCGACAAGTGCCTGCCACTCTCCACCCAACATCCTTCAAAACACTCGCAAGAGCGGTCGCAACATAACCCAATCCAAATATAAAAATTCGCTTAGAGGACTGATTGTCCACTTTATTCAATCTCCTATTGGTGAACGCATACCTTGCCAGACGTCAGACTTAATACTTAGCTGACAGCGACTCATAATTTCAACACGGTGCTCATGCTACCCGCTCAACACATGCGTCGCAGGGCGCCCTAGCAGACCAGGTGATACATTCTTAATGAAACAAAGGTCATCCACTCCCATTCGGTGGTAGATCTTGTCCCCATTCCGCACGTACCTCCGTATCCGATTCCCAGCGTAGGTGATTCATCCGGCGTGCTACAACTTGTTCAGGGTTAACAAGCTGCTTCCAAGCCCAAACCGCCATACCCCGTACCAATGGAGATGGATCCGTCAGCCTTGCTGCGGCGGCATCGGCTAAAGCAGAATTCGCACTATTCCCTACGGCGACTAACACGTTGCGAACAAAACGATCCCGGCCCAGGCGTTTAATTGGTGACCCCGCAAAGAAAGAACGAAATTCTTGGTCACTTAGACCCGCGAGCATAGACAGGTCTGGCGTAAGCAAGTCTTCTCGGGCAGTTAATTTCGTTTCTCGCGTCACTCGTGCAAACTTATTCCACGGGCAGACTGCCAAGCAATCATCACAACCAAAGATTCGGTTTCCGATTGCGCCACGAAATTCTTTCGCGATCTGTCCCTTGTGCTCAATAGTCAGGTAGGAAATACACCGGCGAGCGTCGAGCTGATAGGGTGCAGGAAAGGCGTGAGTCGGACAGACATCAAGACAGCGACGACAGGAGCCACAGCTATCACTGATGGCTGGTTCAGATGGCAAGTCGCAGGTCGTAAATATAGCGCCCAAGAATAGCCAGGAGCCGTATGCCTTTGACACAAGGTTAGTGTGCTTCCCCTGCCAACCAAGACCAGCGGCTTGAGCAAGTGGTTTTTCCATCACCGGAGCCGTATCGACAAATACTTTTATCTTCCCGCCAAGCGAAAGCGACATCCAGTTCCCCAATTGTTTGAGCCGGTTCTTCAGAATTTTATGATAGTCGCGATTGCGAGCATAGACGGATATAGTTCCGGTGCTGGTATCCGATATGTTTTCCAAAGGATCGACCGCAGGTCCATAATTCGTGGCAACCATAACCACACTCCGTACTTCGGACCAAAGTGTCTTCGGATTTGCTCGGAGACTCAGTTTCTCCGCCATCCACTTCATGTCGCCATGTCTGCCAAGCGCAATAAATTCCATTAATTCGCGCCCTGCCTGCCCAATATCAGACGGAAGAGCAAAACCGACGGCATCAAAACCAAGCGAAAGTGCGCGTTCCCGGATCTTGCCTGCTGCATCCATGGGCTAAGATCAGCCCAATTTCGTATAAGTTGTCATCGGGGTGATACTCACTTTTTCTTTGAATATAAGAAGAGCCTCAAATTACAGTCCAAATTTTTTGCCGCGGAAAAAATGGTTACATTTCCAAACCATAAACGTTTTCGGATTGAATGCGTTGCAGATACGGCCCTAGCGAACAAGGCTATCTATCCGATGACAACCCATTGACCGCACCAATGAGTTGCATATCGAAACCGGTGGGATGCTGGAATACCCGCAGTTCGAACGTAGACAAAGCCGCAAGCAGATGATCAAAAATATCTGCTTGAATTGATTCGTAATGGCCCCAGTCAGTATCGTTGGAGAAAACATAGACTTCCAATGGAAGCCCGTCCGGTGACGGAGGTAGTTGGCGCACTAAAAACGTCATCCCTTGATGGATTTTGGAGTTATCACGCAAATAGGCCTCTATATACGCCCTAAAAGTACCAACGTTAGTTAGCGCACGCCGATTTAATAGGTCCGTATGAGCACCTGAGGGAGCATTATCGGAAGCCAGTTCTTTTCTTTTGCCAGCTAAATAAGGCTCAAGGCGATTAATTTGAGCAAGACGATCCAGAGCCGCCTTGTCCAGAAATTTGATGCTTGTCTGGTCAAGAAGAATACTGCGCTTAATTCGTCGACCTCCTGATTCGGTCATTCCACGCCAATTTTTAAAGGACCCTTCAATTAACTTGTGGGTTGGGACCGTAACAATCGTCTTGTCCCAGTTTTGGACTCGGACTGTGTGCAATGAAACATCAATGACGTCGCCGTCCACGCCGAGTTCAGACATCTCTATCCAATCGCCGTGACGAACGAGGTCATAAGCGGCGATCTGGACCGACGCTATAAGAGAAAGGATGGTGTCACGGAACACCAAGATAAGTAGGGCAGTCATTGCACCCACACCGCTAAGAATTCCCCAGGGAGAAATTGCTAGCAGCGTGCAAATTGCAAGAGCTGCGCCGAGCACGTAAATGGCTAGATTTACGAGCTGGATATAACCCTTGATGGGTCGCCTGTTTGAGATTGGGTAGGTCTGATAGATATCGACCCCCGCAGCAAGCATACGGCTTGTAAGAATTACGAGGTTGACCACAATATAGGCAAGCACTACGCGACCCACCATTTGTGTAGGACCTGGGAAGAACGATAGCCCGTAATAAAGTATGATAGCCGGGACCAGATAGGTGGCCTGACCGAATACGCCTCGGTTTGCCAACGCATCATCCCACTGCGTTGTGGTCCGAGTCACGGCCCGTCTCACTATCTTAAGCACAACTCTTTGGGTTGCCAGAAAACTTACACCCGCCAGGAACAATAACAGAGCGCTACCCAACAATGTACGCATGATGGCGGTGTCAAATAATTGAGATAAGTTCGGAACTGCATCAGTCATCAGTTGCCCCCGAGCTGTCAGAAATCCAAATCAGTATAGGCCCTTGCAGGCAGAACACCGGCGATTCGATCTGTCAGTAACGGCTGGAAACTAGGTCTCGACTTTAGGCGTACATACCAACTTTTTGCTTCGATATGCTCATCCCACGGCACGTCACCGAGATAATCGATTACAGACAAGTGGGCAACAGCGGCCAGATCCGCGCAGGTTAGATTGTCTCCTGCCAACCAATTCCGACGCTCTGTCAAAAATCCGATATACTCTAAATGGTAATGGATGTTGTTTTTTCCTAAGCGTATCCTCTCGGAGTCGGGCTCACCTCCACCGTGGAACCGCTTCATGATTTTCTCGTCGAGAATATTGGCAGTGACCTCGCTAAAAAATTTTAAGTCAAACCAGAACGCTAACCTCCGCGCTTCTGCCCGCACGACAGGTGTATCCCCGATTAACATAGGATCCGTGTACGTTTCCTCCAGGTATTCGAAGATTGCGGTCGAGTCGGAGACCGCCATCTCACCGTCTAGCAGCACTGGCACCTGGCCCGCCGGATTGAGGGCAAGAAATTCGTCCCGCCGTTGCCACACGTTTTCAATTTGCAACTCAAATGCTAGCTTTTTTTCGCCCAAGGCTAGCCGCACCTTTCGGCTGAAGGGGGAAAGCGGAAGATGGTATACGATACGCATCAACCCAAGTTTAGCGAGTTTTGCGAGAAAACAAAATCAATGCACATCATTACCAATTCTAGCATCAAAAAGATAATGAGGATGGTGAGTGTTAAGTTTGGCCACTAAAGAGGGAACGCAAATGCCGTAACGGCTTACCACAACTGTTTTATTAGGCCCGAAACCACTGGGCTTGACGGCGTCATCAACAAGAGAACAACATAAAGCGAACTAATTCAAGAATGGGCCAGTATTTTCCAGTGCCGTGAAAAACAAGAGGTAT
>PTKD01000173.1 GCA_002938115.1 Alphaproteobacteria bacterium MarineAlpha9_Bin7
GCATTTATCAAGTACGACGACCAGCTCATCAGCCTTAGTAAGACACGACAAGCAATCTGCTAACTGGTCTGCCTCGTTGTGTGCGACCACCAGCACAGAGAGACTTGGTTGATTGCTCACGTTACCTTTTCACCAACTCGACGCCAGAGTTCAATTACTGCCTCTTCGACATCGTCCACCTGAAGAGACCCCATGAGACTATCGGTAGTTCGATGATTATAGCCTGGTCTACTGACCAACTCGTCATAGTCCAATTTGGTCCGAACTACTGACGTACGGGCACCCCAAGGAGCATAATGTTCCTCTCGGCTCGGCCCAAACAACCCTAAAGTAGCTACCCCCGACGCTGCAGCAATATGCATCAATCCCGAGTCGTTGCCCACAAACAGGCTACATTGATGGAGCACTGCACAAGCGGTGAGAAGGTCGACCTTCCCCACCAAATCGATACTTTGCGTGGCTGGAATCATAGCAGAAACAAATTCCGCCTGTGCGCGCTCTTCTGGCCCCCCAAGAATTACTACCGGTGCCCCTCGCATAATTCCGGATCTGCTGGTTAGCCGATTTGCCAGCTCTGCAAATCTTTTTGCATCCCACTGCTTACCGCTCCAGTTCGCCACAGGACCAAGAGCCAAAATAGGCCCGTCCGCCGGAAGCATTTCCCGCGCGCGATTTAAATGATGCTCTTTGAGCCAGAGCCTAGGGGCGGGCGCGGGTGACATATTCATAATTGCGCCTAAATGTTCCACCCGGTGGCAAGATGGGTCAGCACGACCCCCAGTATATTTTCTTTTCGCTCGCAAAAGCCGACTCGTTGCTGAGTTTCTCAAATCCACCAAAATATCCCAGCGAACAGAAACACATTGCCGCCATAGATCCAGCCAGTGAAGAGACGCCTTCCGTTTGGGCATCGCGATAACTCTGACCAAATTTGGAACGGCCTGAAACAGTGGAGATGCTACTGGGCCACATGCAACGGTGACATGTAATTTTGGATTCGAACGGATCAGTTCGGCCAGCACCCCCGTTGAAAGCACCGCGTCACCAATTCGGCTATAAGTGATAAACAATACATTCATGCTAGTATACGCTCGAAATCTGAAGCTACTCGATCCCAATCTCGATGGCGTTGACGGGTTCGAGCTACTCGACTTAGCTGGCTAAAAGTTTCCCAATCATCTAAAAGCTCAACTGTGAGGTTTGCGAATGCTTCATCATCCGGAGCAAGATATCCGGATTGACCATTTAGTATCCGCTCTCGTGCCGCACCTCTGTCGCGCGCTATTCCAGGGAGGCCTGTGCTCTGACTGTCCCCGAGAGTAGTGCAAATCAGATCTCGATGGTCACTCGGATATAAATGTACCCGAGCCGAACGATAAATTTCGGACATTTTTATATCAGGAATGGGGCGAAAAATTTTGACACCTTTGTCCCGTGCAGCCATAGCACGTTGTAGAACAGGGCGAAGAGAAGATGAAATGTCCGCCCCCGCCGCGCCACGCTCGAGAGTTGAAGAAAAAATATGCAGCTCTGCCTCGGGAACGCGATTGACTACCTTGTCAATCCAGAGATTTAGCAACCAATCGAGACCGTTCGCCGGATGGGTAGTGACCACCGCCCGCGCAGGTTCTGTTGGTGCCATCTCATGAGCAGCGCGGTAACAATTCAAAGCTGCCGGCGCGACGACTTCGGCAGCGTTTGCCTGCAAAGACTGTGGGACTGTCAAACTTTGGGCTAAACTCTGCAGTATCAAAATAGATTTGCGATGCTTAATGGTCGACAAAGAAGCCGGACTGCCCAGATACCTAGCATTCCCTGTAATCCACAGCGCTGTGCGGTCTGCATTCGGCACGTGGCGCAATAGCCTTGGATTTCTGTGGGCGATTAGCCAGTCGCTGTGGGCGGCGTCGCATTCCTTTATCGGTCGCCAACCCACGCCATCTGCGACCAACAGGCCCTCGCAACGGTTGAAGACCCGAACCGTGTGACCACGTCTGGCAAGCGCCACGGCCAAGGCTATAAGGCTTTTTTCCGGGCCACCCAGTGGCACGACGTCCGCACTTTGGCCATCGAAAGGGATCGCATCGTCGATAAAAGTGACAAGCATTATCGGTGTTTATACGTCGCACAGCACCAAACTGCCAAGTAATCCTCCCACGCCCCTTGCGAGTATATCAAAGGCGGCTAAAGTATGGGCATGCGTGCCTTCTATTACCGACAAAATTGATGGTCCAATATACCCTCTTGAAAGAGCGTGAAGTAATCGCCTTAACAGGCCAGGATTCACGTGTGTTTCTCCAAGGATTAATCTCCAACGACATTGATCGCATAAATCCGAGCCAATCTATGTATGCCGCTATGCTGACCGCACAAGGAAAATATTTACATGACTTCATAATGGCTGATCGTGGTCCAACCTTGTGGATTGACACCGAGGCGGAACGCTGTGATGAACTGACAAAACGGCTGAGCCTATTTCAACTCAATTCAGATGTATGCATTACGCGCAAAAATGAATCGCTAGCGGTTGCCGCTGTGTGGGGACCGGATGCGGCATCCTGTTTAGGCTTAAAAATGCATGCCGGCGCGACTAAAGAACTTGGGAATGGTCTCGCGATGATCGACCCGCGGCTACCCGCTTTGGGTATTCGCCTAATTGGACCGCCGGCTGAAGTCGAAAAATTGGTAACTTCTCTCGGCTTTGAGTTGTCTACGAGTTCCGACTACGACAGCCACCGCCTGGATCTTGCTATTCCAGATGGCAGTCGCGATATGATCGTCGAAAAATCCTTCCTTTTAGAAAGCAACTTCGAAGATCTCAATGGGGTAGCTTTTGACAAAGGTTGCTACATAGGCCAGGAGAACACGGCACGTCAGAAGCATCGTGGAACAATTCGCAAACGTCTGGTAAAAGTAGATATTGATGGGCCAACTCCCAGCATAGGCGTTCCGATCACTTGGGAAAAAGGAGAGGTTGGGACCATGCGCTCATCACGAAACAGCCGGGGACTCGCGATGATTAGGTTGGATCGATGGGAGGAAGCACGCGCCCAGAATGCCCAATTACGTGCGGGCCCTGCGACCGTGGTACCAGTCAAGCCAACTTGGGCTAGCTTCTGACTTTACTCAATACCCAGCAGGACAGGGACGCGGGTGGGCGTCACTTTGAAAAACAACAGTGTCTTATCTATTCTAGATCGCCCACGACGAGCGAGCCAATGGCTGCTTGTGCCGCAGCAAGTCGGGCGATGGGAACACGATATGATGAGCACGACACGTACTCCATGCCAATTTGTTGACAAAAAGCTATTGAGCTTGGATCACCTCCATGTTCTCCGCAGATCCCAAGTTTAATATCACGCCGCGTCGCTCTACCGCGCTCAGCAGCCATACGTATCAACTCGCCAACGCCCACAACATCGATGGAAATGAAGGGGTCTTTTGTTACGATACCTTGCTCATGATATGTGGGAAGGAAGTGTGCGGAGTCGTCCCTGCTGAGCCCAAATGTGGTCTGCGTGAGATCATTGGTACCAAAACTAAAAAACTCAGCGCTCTCTGCTAGGGAGTCCGCGCACAAGCACGCCCGTGGCAACTCTATCATGGTCCCAACCATATAACTAAGCTTTGTATTCAATTCTTCTTCGACATCGTTGGCAATTCCGTCAATTCTGGTCCTGAGAAAATCAAATTCGGTGCGTGTAGCTACCAGCGGGATCATCACTTCGGGAACCACGGTCTCCCCAAGTTTATTTCCCACTTCAATTGCCGCCTCGAAAATTGCTCGCGCCTGCATGTCATAAATTTCTGGATGGGTTATGCCGAGACGACAACCACGGTGTCCAAGCATCGGGTTAAGTTCGTGGAGTTGAGTCGCACGATGCCGAACCTTATCTGGATCCGAACCGGTTGCATCAGCAAGCTCAGCATATTCGGACTCGGTTTTAGGCAAAAACTCGTGTAACGGCGGATCCAACAGCCGGATGGTCACCGGCATCCCCGC
>PTKD01000174.1 GCA_002938115.1 Alphaproteobacteria bacterium MarineAlpha9_Bin7
GTAAAAGCAGCGCTGCCGGCTATCGGTAACCCTTGTCTAACACTGACAGCCTTTTCGGCGGCCTCGCCATGGATGATCCGGAGTGGCCGTAAATAAAAGTGCCCCGCCTGCAAGGCGGTTAATAGAGACCCACCGTTAGGGCCAAAAATACCCATTGCAACCTGCAATAGCCATTAGGCTCAGACGCCGGGTTGCGGTTTCGGGGTTAAATCGTTCGAGACATTCGAAACCGCATCACTGGTTGGCACTGATGACCTTTTCCCGGACGAACCTGACGGAGACTCATTGCCAGAATTACGGACGATATCCTCACCTCTTAGCAGACCTTCAACATCAGCGAGACCCAAGGTTTCGTATTCGAGCAGAGCTTCAGCGATTATGTGAAGTTGATCAATATGCTCTGTCAGAACTCCACGGGCACTTGCTTCGGCATCCTCTATGAATTTCCGAATTTCTTGATCAATCAACTCAGCTGTAGCATCAGATATATTTTTGTGCTGAGTAACTGAGTGGCCGAGAAAAACTTCTTCGTCGTTGGCATCGTATAGCAGCGGCCCAAGTTTCTCGCTCATTCCCCATTCAGTGACCATTTTCCTGGCCAAGCCAGTGGCTTGCTGTATGTCGTTTGCAGCCCCTGTGGTAACATTTTCAACCCCAAAGATTAATTCCTCAGCAACCCGACCACCGTACATACTCGCCAGCTTGGATTCAATTTCCTGCTTAGTGTGGCTATATCGGTCGCGCTCAGGCAAAGACATGGTAACTCCAAGCGCCCTTCCCCGAGGGATAATCGTGACTTTGTGCAGCGGATCATGGCCAGGCATATTCATACCTACCAAAGCGTGGCCTGCTTCATGATAAGCAGTGATCTTCTTTTCGTCTTCCGACATAACCGCGGACCGCCGCTCGGCTCCCATCATAACTTTATCCTTAGCCGTCTCAAACTCAGCCATAGTAACTACTCGACGGCCCACCCGCGCCGCCAGCAAAGCCGCTTCATTCACGAGATTGGCAAGGTCAGCACCAGAGAATCCCGGCGTGCCTCGTGCTATTACTTTCGAGTCAACGTCAGGCGCCAACGGCACTTTCTTCATATGAACTTTCAAAATTTTATCTCGGCCCAAAATGTCCGGGTTTGGTACAACTACTTGACGATCAAAGCGGCCTGGACGCATCAGCGCAGGGTCAAGTACATCAGGACGATTGGTGGCGGCAATCAAAATGACACCTTCCGTCGATTCAAATCCATCCATTTCAACCAACAACTGGTTTAGAGTCTGCTCCCGCTCGTCGTTACCGCCCCCAAGACCGGCACCTCTGTGTCGACCCACAGCATCGATCTCATCAATAAATATAATGCATGGAGCGTTCTTTTTTCCCTGCTCGAACATGTCGCGAACTCGACTCGCCCCGACCCCAACAAATAATTCTACGAAATCAGAACCGGAAATAGTAAAGAACGGTACGTTAGCTTCACCGGCTATTGCACGAGCCAGCAAAGTTTTGCCCGTGCCCGGTGGCCCGATCAAGATCGCCCCTTTAGGTATGCGACCGCCGAGACGCTGGAATTTTTGTGGATCTTGTAGAAATTCTACAATCTCCTGTAGTTCTTCTTTGGCCTCGTCAATGCCTGCAACGTCATCGAAAGTTACCCGCCCTTGTTTTTCTGTGAGCATCTTGGCCTTTGATTTTCCGAACCCCATCGCCTTGCCACCTCCTCCCTGCATCTGGCGCATGAAAAAAATCCACACCCCGATGATCAGCAACATAGGCAACCAATTGAGCAAGACACCATAAAATGGGGAACCCTTCTCCTTCCCTGACGGTTTGGCGCTGATCAGCACATTTTTTGCTCTCAATCGGCTGATTAGGCTCGGGTCGTCTGGGGCGTACGTTGAAAAGCTCTGACCGGTACCCGAAAGATGACCTGTGATCTCGCGGCCCTCGATAGTCACATCGCGAACCTGGCCACTTTCAACACGATCAAGAAATTCAGAAAATGCGAGCGGCGTCGCCGAACCATCCCTCGACTGTCCTTGAAACAAGTTGAATAGCGTCAAGAGCAGAAGCGCAATAACGATCCAAAGCGCCAAATTGCGGCCTACATTACTCACTGCAACAACTCTCCAATTGCGATGCTAGTCCATTGGTATAGCACACTACCTAAGTTATGCGCGCTGTCACTTGAAATTACCTCCGCCTACGTCTAAGGAATCAACCCCTCGAAATGTGGGTCCAGCGAATGCCCGCCGCGGCCTGAACCTAGCGGCAAACCTTAGATCTGTACCTCCAACATTTGCATCTCCACGATAGTTTAAGTGGGGTACCGCCACCAAACCGTCAAGATCCCACAACGCAGGCAACGAGTATCTAACAAACAATGGTAGTTTTCGTTCGTTATTGCCAACACTTTTCTGTTTAACGGTGCGCCAACCATGTTCCCCTAAACGACGAACCATAAACTTATCCCTACTCGGAGAATGCCTCCCAAGTAATGTGACCTGGAACCTGTGGTCCCAAACCAGGCACTGGCCCGGAAGCACATCTAGAACATGGCCCGAAGCGCATGGTTCGCGGCACAGAAGAATAGCACGGCCGTATGGTGCGATATAGCAGCCGCCCAAAGTCCGTCCGCCGGTTAACTGATGTCGCCTAAGCGTCTCGTAGAGTAGTAACAAACTGTCTCGGCGCGGCCCATATTTGTTTCCACCGACAGCAAGTATTATTTGCGTCAGGCCTCGTACACCAACACCGGCGGGCGCCTCCGAAAATAGCCTATGATCGAGCCAACAAAACCCTGCTGGATGGATCTGTGTGGCCTGAGAGAGCATGACGGCCGTCACCTCATCAGCCTCAGCACGTGCAGCCGCATATTCAGACGCCATACTAGCGATGTGGGCCACTTCCTGTCGGCGTTGAGGTAATTGGGCCAACCTCCGCCGGACGTGGGTTCGACTAAAAACTGGATCGTCATTCGAAGGGTCCTCAACCCAGCACTGATCCCAGGACTTTAAGGTAGCGCGAAGCCTTTCACCAGGAACCGAGAGAAGGGGCCGAAACAGGCGAACATTGTCCTGTTCCCAAACAATCGGCATCGAAGCCAAACCATCCGAGCCACTTCCACGATCCTTACGCAACAAATGAGTTTCAACCTGATCGTCGCGGTGATGGGCTAATGCCAAGTGTAAAACACCTGCACTCCTGCACCATCCAGTCAATAAGCGATATCGGGCCTCTCGCGCCGCAGCTTGACCGCTTTTCCTGAGCTTCTGATCGCTCCACACCAAAACATGATACTCGATCTTGTAGCCGGTCAACCATTTCGCAAGTTGCTTTATTTCCCGCTTGGCCTCTTGCCGCAAACCATGATCAACAATCAGGGCGACGACTCGTCCATGGCGGCGACGCAGCCAAAAATTCAACAGCAAAGCCAGGCAAAGACTATCCGCCCCGCCGGAGACACCAACAGCTACCCGAGGATCGGACTCAAACGGACCAAACGGGCTAATCAGTTGGTCAAATTCCTCCGCAGAAATTGGCTGCAACGGTGTTGGTTTCTCGTAGGGCACTCACTGGCAACCCGCCTTTGCGCGTTCTTGCTCGAGTCGCGTGAGTATTACCGCTGGTGCATTTGAATGATCGAGCTTCAATTTCGCAAAGGTGTGGCAAGCTTCGGCATTTTGCTCCATTCCCCGAAGTGATATGCCGAGTTTTAAAAGATTATCCGGTGCTTTTGGGCCTGACGGAAAACTCTTATAGCCACGCGCAAAAGCAAGCGCAGCCTGCTCGTAATCGTTCCGAACATAAAACGTTTCACCCAGCCAGTAAAAGGCATTCCCAGTAAGTTGGTGATCAGGATAGGTTTCAATGAATAGTCTGAGTGCTTGTTCTGCCTGGCTGTAGTCAGCCCTTCGCAGCAGCTGATATGCCGCGTCATACGATTCTTCCGGACCGATAGAAGACACTGCATGCTGATCGACAGATGGCATGA
>PTKD01000175.1 GCA_002938115.1 Alphaproteobacteria bacterium MarineAlpha9_Bin7
TTCTGATCTAGTAATCCATTCACTGGCACCCTAACAAAGTCTGGATCTGCCACATATCGTGATCGATCGGCAAATGCCAAGCGACTGGCCTCCAAAAATAAATGCGCGGCGTCAGCCGACCAAGGCTTCATTGAGCCTAGATCAAAGTTTGAAAGCAAACCGAGGATCTGCAGGACCGCGATTCCCCCGGAGCTCGGCGGCCCCATGCCACACACGAGAAAGCCCCGGTAATCTAGGCATACCGGAGGCCTCACAAATGGCCGATAGTCAGCAATGTCCAACGCCGTTAGGCCGCCTGGGTTGACTCCCGCCAAGGCGACGGTCTCAGCAATATCCTGTGCGATCGGCCCACGATAAAATATCTCAGCACCGCCGACCGCAAGCTCCCGCAAAGTTTGGGCAAAACTCTCGTTGGTAAGTTTAGTGCCTACTGCCTTTGGGAATCCGTCAGGTGTAAAAAAATAGTTCGCCGTATTTTCGAATTGATTAAGAGTCGGAACCTTTGCAATAAGAGTATGCAAACGCGGACTGATAGCGAACCCACTGTCAGCTATGTCTATTGCAGGTGTAAAAAGTCGGGCCCAAGACAAACGCCCGTGGTTCTTATGGGCGAGCGATAGCATACGCAACAACCCCGGGGCTCCAACTGAATTTCCTCCCACCAAAGCCGCAAGATAAGTAGGAGCGGTGCCGTCCGAATGCAGAAACATATCGGGTTGTGCTGACGCTGGAGCTGTCTCACGTCCATCGTAGCTGATCAATTCCCGGGAGGTTGAATCAAAATAAAGCAAAAAAGCTCCGCCGCCCATCCCGGACGATTGGGGCTCCACTAGGTTCAACACCAATTGCGCAGCAATGGCAGCATCTAGCGCGCTACCGCCGGCACGCAGGACACTGGCACCAGCAACTGCGGCATGGCCATTTGCAACAGCGATTAAATCCTGCCCCTCCTTCACCAATCTCTGTGAGGCATGCTCACCAGCAGGCTCGGGCGCTTCACGTTCAACGGCAGAAGCAACGCCAATCCCCACAATCCCAGAAAAAGTAAAGCAGAGAATATATATACTCCATGATCTCAAAAGGATCACAGCTGCAGCTACCATCATCGCACCGCTTGAGTTGTTCCAACTAATTTAATTTAATATCAACGAGGTATTGGCGTAAATAGCGGCTAGAGCCACAACATTACGCGCATCCGCACTGGAAAGTAAAAATGCGAAATCTTACGGTCTTGATTGACCAATCATCGACCCAGAATTAGTGTGCAGTTCTAAATAGAACTGGCCGATCAATCATCTTTATTTTCGATCATGACAACAATCGTCCGCACTGTAAGCGACTTACGGGCACGGGTTGATAAATGGCATGGGCAGAGCCACAAGGTGGCTCTAGTCCCAACTATGGGCTACTTGCACAACGCCCATATAGCGTTGGTAGAAGCTGGGAAACAGATTTGCTCAAGGACCGTTGTCAGTATTTTCGTAAACCCGAGACAGTTTGGTCCAAAAGAGGATTTTGAAAAATATCCGCGTGACGAACAACGCGACCTTTCTATGCTCGCCAACCATCAAGTCGATCTTGCGTTTGTGCCCTCGCTTGAAGAAATGTATCCGCTCAAGTTTTCAACGGTAGTCTCCGTTCCAAGCTTGACACAGACGCTTTGCGCCAATACACGGCCAAGCCATTTCAGCGGGGTTGCTACGGTATGCGCCAAGTTATTTAACCAGTGCCGGCCCGACGTTGCTGTATTTGGAGAAAAAGATTACCAGCAACTCCAGATAATCCGACACCTGGTAAAGGATCTAGATATACCAACTGAGATTTGTGGTGTGCCCACAGTTCGCGAAACTGACGGATTGGCTATCTCATCAAGAAACGTTTACTTAAGCAAACAGGAAAGAGCCCGTGCCGCACAGATAAATCTTATTCTTGCCGCTACTGCGACACGCCTAACTGAGGGCCATGAACCAGCTAAAGAGTTGACCAATGCACTCTCGCAGCTAAACAAAAAAGTTGGCTACACCCCAGAATACCTGGAGTTATGCGACGCTGAAACCCTAGCGCCAATCACTGAATTGAACACGCCCGCACGCCTGTTGACCGCCATAATTATCAACAGGACCCGATTAATAGACAATTGGCCAGTAATGCCGCCAACTACCTAGCGTAGGAGCATGAATTGGTCGCGCTGCACGGCGGCGAGCCGGCTGCCTCACCTATCAGTGTGGCGAAAATGTACCGCCATGAGCGAGAGAAATGCCACGGAATACGACGAGAGTGTCATCGCCCTATATGTTTTTATCTTTACCAAGAGTCAAAAAACAACCGTCAATGAGCCATTTGCCATCCGTCTGACGTTCCATGGGATAATGCCCAATATAAATATCACCGCCAGTATCGACCAACATTATTTTCTGCACCCAAATACCGTTCACATTCACCAGGTCTAAAAACTCAAACTCTCGAGGCGAATAAACAACGGGATAGTTGTGCTTGACCATGGAAACAAACCGTTCGGGGTTTCCAAACTTTTCCTGAATGCCGGGAGAAGCATACGAAAACGCCCGGACAGCATGTCCGTCTTTGAAAGCCTGTAGCTGGAGGGTGATAATGCCGCGAATCGCCAGCCCATCCGCTATGTCCAAATCAACTGTATCGGCAACACTGGTTGGCAGATGCAAATACTCGCCCATCATAACAAAGGCCGCAGCAAGACAGATCGCGCGGCACTGCGCCGAAAAACCAGCTCTAATCTGAATTGCACTCATATGCCCAACGAGCCGCCCACGAAAACTCAGGTGGGCTTACCGAATATAGACGCGAACCTCATTACTAAAGGCGTTATCGCTGGTTGACGAACTCAAATTTAAGCGACCTGCCGGAAGACCCATAGCAATCAGTGAGCGCATGACCTTCTCCGCGCTCTTTTTTGCCGCACCGCTGCTTATCGCAACATTACTCGGCGCACCCTGATAAGGAGTGACAGCAACAACATCAAATAGCGCCGTTGGCCGGTGTTCAATAGCCTGGCTGACAGCGTTGTATAGGGCCTGCTGATAATCAACATCGGGTCGATCAAATCGGATAACAACCAAGGGTGGTCGCATCCTGTCTCCACCAGAGGTGACCCGTGTCTCATTGAAGCCAGGGTCAGGATGGGCACGCCGAACCGCTTCACTAAATGCGAAACTACTGAGATTCGGACCGAAAGCCTCTCCGTTACTGATCGCCAAGGCGAGAGCGGTCAAATTGCGACGTTCTCCGGTCGCGTAATTATTTTGTCGAGCGATGGTCTCGTTGACCTCATTCAAAAGGCGTTCAATCGACACGACTGTACGACTAACATCGTCCTCAAGGACCGACAGTTGGCGGTGGTCCTCATCAACTGCTCCCTGAATACCAAATGCTGCGCGCGTCGCTTCAGCCAAATAATTGGCAAGTGCTGAATTAGAAGCGATCCGATTAGAAAGCTCGTTCAACCTAGATGTATCTTGGAACACCCGGTCAAGCTCGGACTGCGCGCTCTTCCATTGGCTACTCAGCACCGGGTTTCCAGGCGTGGTGCCAATCTGAAGACGGGCACTAATGGCGGCCACTACAGCATGATACCGCTGTGAATTCTGCGTCGTCGTGTTGAGCAGTTGTTGAAACTCATTGTTCTGGCTGCCTAACGTCCCTTTAAGCACGTTCAACTCACCGCCTAGCGTTATGACCTTGCGGCCGACGTAGGTGCCCGTGGCAGGGCCGCTCTCGGCCGGTCGCGTCGGCAAAGGCACAACCTGGGGCGCCCCTGGAGCCGCCTGAACAACCGCAGTCTCGAAATGCGCCACCACGCCCAACTCTTCCGCAATGGAGGCTGCGGGGAGAGGCGCTGAAGTTACTACCCTAGCGGTCTTAATTGTTGGCTCGGGGTCCCCGCCCAAAACTGGCCACAGGCCTTCCTCGACAACAGAGCACCCGCCCACCAAAACCACTGTGCCAATTACGGC
>PTKD01000176.1 GCA_002938115.1 Alphaproteobacteria bacterium MarineAlpha9_Bin7
CACTTAAAGTCAAATTTCTAGTTTGCGAAATGGGGCTCCGGGCCGCGGGATTCAGCGTAGATATGCTCCGAGACGACGTGCCGGTCGAACAAGGCGGCTTGGTTACTTTTCTTGCAGATGCTGATGCAAACGGTAACATGCTATTCATATGATTTCGCCTTGGAGAAACAAGCGACTGCACCCGTAACTGCTTCCACTGGTTCCCGTAAAACAATTTTCCCTACCTCAGTCAAAGGCCGATACAGTCTACATTAATTTCGCAATTACCCGGTCGGGTGGCTTATGCCCATCAACGAATGTACGAATATTGACCAATACTTTTTCGCCCATGTCGATCCTTGCCTCTAATGTTGCGGATCCCATGTGGGGTAGAAGCAATACATTATCTAAGTCACGTAATTGCGGGTTGATGGCCGGTTCGTGCTCAAACACGTCCAACGCAGCCCCCGCCAAACGTCGCTCACGCAACATCGCAGCAAGCGCATCCTCGTCTATTACCTCACCACGAGAAGTATTGACCAAATAAGCCTGCGGCTGCATTAGTGCGAGACGACGGGCAGACAATAGATGGTAGGTAGCAGGAGTGTGGGGGCAGTTTACGGAAACAATATCCATATGCGCAAGCATCTGATCTAGGCTGTCCCAATAAGTTGCCTGAAGGACCCTCTCCGCCGCCTCTGGCAACCGGCGGCGGTTATGATAGTGGATGCTAAGTCCAAATCCATGTGCACGCCGAGCAACCGCGGAGCCAATTTGCCCCATGCCTATAATCCCAAGTCGCTTCCCCCAGATTCGATGGCCTAACATCGAGGTTGGCTCCCATCCCCGCCAACGGCCCATCGAAACTAACCGCTCCCCCTCAACTAACCGACGAGGGACAGCGAGAATCATTGCCATCGTCATGTCGGCTGTATCTTCCGTCAACACGGCAGGGGTGTTGGTAACGGTGATTGCACGGCTCTGCGCCACATCAAGGTCTATATTGTCAACTCCAGCACCAAAATTGGCGATCAATTTTAACTGACTACCAGCCATTGCAAGTAGCTCGGCGTCGATTCGATCTGTCACGGTTGGCACCAAAACATCAGCTTCGCCCAGTGCCTCGCCGAGCTCCTTCCTCAACATCGGCACATCACTGTCCCTGAGACGGGTGTTAAACAATTTAGTCATGCGTGCTTCGATGACTTCGGGAAGCTTTCGGGTGACTATGACAACGGGTTTACTAGCCATATGTACGAGCCAGAAGGAATGGTGATTATTGATCAACTCAAGGATCATGGTTTAGCAATCATGCGAGCGGCCTGGCAAGGCCGCTCGCACACACAAACGTGGTTTGGTATAATCATGGCTCAAAACTCATGATTGCTTTTCCTTTCAGATTCCGCCTGATACTCCTCTTTCTTTCTATGTCTGCACTTGCAACCCTTAGCACGGGTTCTTCAGAGGCAACAAACAGCGGATTGCCATTACCACGCTTCGTAACTTTGGCGGATGTCCAGGTAAACGCACGGGCTGGACCAGGGTTTCGTTTCCCAATTAATTGGGTTTATGTTCGGAAAGGGTTGCCAGTGGAGGTAATAGACGAGTTTGGACATTGGCGAAGAACCAGGGATGTTGACGGGGTAGAGGGTTGGATCCACTTATCGATGCTGTCCGGGAAACGTGCCGTCATCGTTAACGCCACCAGCGCAGACCCCTCGCCACCAATGTTGCGTCGTGGCCCCAACAGTCGATCAGTCCCCATGGCGATCATACAGGTCGGAGCTCATGGCCGACTGCTGGAGTGTGAAGGGGACTGGTGCCGTGTTGAATTCAGTCCGTACCGGGGATGGCTCCCGAGGAGTGTCCTATGGGGTGTATATGAGCACGAACAAATTGACTAACAATTTTGGATTGAGTGTATCCGTTCAACTCACTGCCCAGCGAAATCG
The DNA here is from genome assembly GCA_002938115.1 of Alphaproteobacteria bacterium MarineAlpha9_Bin7. GTDB lineage: Bacteria > Pseudomonadota > Alphaproteobacteria > UBA7887 > UBA7887. The sequence continues at coordinate 1,932 of PTKD01000176.1, forward strand.
ACGCCAAGCGCAATTTGGGTTGCACGGGGCACCACTACCATGTGGTTATAACTTTGGTGCCCGACAGAAATTACGACTTGGTTGCTGAGGTCCCGGAAAGCGTTGATCTGTCGATCGCTAAATGAAAAATGCAGAAATTGTACTGACGAAGCTTTACCATTCGCGGAAGTACGGTCCAGATCTTGCTCCGCCTCGGCAACGACCACGTATTCTGAAAAACCCAACGTCACTGTTTTCTCGACCCCGCCGAGTTCCGCAAGAAATCGGGCCCGACGTGCCGGATCATCTATCTCAAACATCAGGGTTGCCACCAGCTCACGCCCGTTTGGAATCAGTGGATTATAGGCCTCAAGCTCGCCCTTAATCTGCTCTTTCCCTCCTTGCTCGATGAAGAGCATTTCGTGAATCTGAAACCATATGGTGTCACGATTCTCGAAATAGAAAGTTGCATCAGGGCCTACAGGAACGCGTCGATTTTGTTTAGCAGCGATTAACTCTCGGCGTTTGGCACGCCTAATTTTCGAAAACTCTGCCATGGACAAAATATCATCTTGGGTGAGCAAATTATTCTGCACGACACTCAATCCGTTTCCAAACCGTAAGCATGGGCCATCAATTGTATCGGATGGCTGACATGTTGGATAATGAGTGGACCATCTGCGAGACGCTCCATCCCTTGGCGTAGGTGTTCGCCGGCAAGTGGGCATTCCGATGCAACAAAAGCGCTCGCAGCCTTGACCGCTTGCCGCGCCGCCGGCTCGCCTACCTTAAGCCCAGTCTCAAAGTTCCCTTTTTTCACTCCCCAGGCGCCCCCATGCCCAGAGCAACGTTCTATGACATTCAACTCCACGTCAGGGATTAGTCGCAGCATTTCAACCGCTTTGGGTCCAATATTTTGGGCCCGCGCATGACACGCAAGGTGGACCGTCACCCCTCCAGGCAACGTGTTGAGACCTTCAGCCAGTCCACCGTCCTGCGAGATCCTTATCACGTATTCGCTAATATCACTCGTGTGTTTGCTCAATTTTCTTACATTCTCGTCATTTGGCAGAATTAACGGCCATTCAAACTTCAACATAAGCGCGCAACTTGGTACCAGCGCAACGATGTCGTAGCCCTTGTTTATCCATGCAACGAGGAACGCCGATATTATCTTGGCCTTTTTGGAAATCGACAAGAAATCAGCCTGCTCCAGTTGCGGCATACCGCAACATTCTGGATAAACGATGGCACAATCCACCCCATTACGCGCCAACACGCTACGCGCTGCTAACCCGATACCCGGGTCGTTGTAGTTGGAAAAACAGGTGGCGAACAGCGCAACTTTCCGACCAAAGGAAGGGGCCGCAATATTGATCTCTAATGTTCTACTTGCTGCCTGTCTGACCAAGGTTTGGTGATGATATTTCGGAAGACTTGCGGCTCGATGAATGCCCGCAAAAAATTCAAGCGCCGAGCGTGTGAAACGATTGGTAGTTTTACTGCACCAATTAGCTAGAAATGCAAACGAACCCGCAAGTTTCCCATTTCGATCGGTCCGAGCTAGTTGGCGATCAACCCAGGAAACAGTCCCCCTAGCACTCTGCGCCGCCCGGTATCGTAAAACTAGGTGAGGAAAATCGATATCAAACTCATGGGGCGGGACGTACGGACAACTTACCATGAAGCACATATCACAGAGCGTGCAACTATCCATGACGAGGCCAAAGCCAGCGCTTGGAACAGTATCGAGTTCACCGCTATCGGATTCGTCTATTAAGTCAAACAAACGTGGAAAGCTATCACACAAATTAAAACACCGCCTACAACCGTGGCAAATGTCAAACACGCGACGGAGCTCGGAATCGAGTTTCTCTTCATCCAAGTAATCCGGTTCATCAAAATCATGTGGATGGCGTGTAGGCGCTCTCAAGCCGCCTTCCATGTGAATATCTCCGCTAATTTACTATCAATGGGAACCGTGATGACCGGCACACCTTCGGATCAATAGCAACATCTCAGCCGAGGGAATCGAATGCCTTTTGGAAACGTCCGGCATGAGATTTTTCGGCCTTCGCA
>PTKD01000177.1 GCA_002938115.1 Alphaproteobacteria bacterium MarineAlpha9_Bin7
ATCGGCACGCAAACGAGAGATCGGTGTGTATCGAAACTAATATGGAATCGGGTGGGTTCACCCTGGAAGAATATTTTTCCTTGAGAGCACTGTAGGCGCATGCACCGGAGAAAGTATAACCCTTAGGGAAGCGAATCCCGTTGTTTCGAAACTCGGCATCGTCCAATATGACGGCTCTTGGCAACTCTCTGCGCTGGATGCAACAACAGCTGAGTGCCGAGCAATAGGCCCCATTCTAAGCGCAGAAATAACAATCCGATTCGACAACAGCAATGCTTATTCCTGCATAAATTAGGGCTACCACATCGTTTAAATTGTTTCGGGGTACGACAAAAGGCAGTGTGGGATTGGAGCAGCGCACATCTCATTTATGGTTGCCACCCGGCGTCCGCTATTAAGAGAATACCGACGCACAGGTTTCCCCCAACAACCTTCGAGCCATACCAATAGTTGCCATGGACAAAAACACTCTCCTGTTAGCGATCGACCAAGGCACGACCAGCACTCGAGCGATCGTTTTTAACACCGCTGGGGAAATAGTTGCGTCGACACAAAAAGAACTGCCTCAGATTTACCCACAAGAGGGCTGGGTGGAACACGACCCGGAAACGATCTGGCGGGCAACTCTAGAGGTTTCAAAACAAGCATTTGAAGCAGCTGAGTCCAAAGGGGGTCAGGTTGTAGGTATGGGGATTGCCAATCAGCGCGAGACCACCATCTTGTGGGATAGGAGACGTGGCGATCCAGTACACAATGCTATCGTTTGGCAAGATCGTCGTACCACCGCTACATGCGGCAAGTTGCGAGAGTTGGGTTTTGAAGACACAATTCAGACAAAGACTGGGCTCCTGCTAGATCCATACTTTTCAGCAACCAAATTAGCTTGGATTCTTGATCATGTGGATGGCGCCCGCACACAAGCCAACAAGGGTGCGCTTTTATTCGGTACAGTCGATTCTTTCTTGTTGTGGCGTTTTACATCTGGGCAAGTGCACGCGACCGATTCTACTAACGCAAGCCGCACTGACTTGTTTAATATCTGCGAACACCAGTGGGACGAAGAGCTCCTGGCCCTATTTCAAGTGCCCCGCGCTTGCCTGCCCTCGGTACATGACTCTGCATTCCATTTCGGCCAAACTGATCCATCAATTTTCGGGCGCTCTATTCCTATCCTAGGAATTGCCGGTGATCAGCAGGCCGCAGCTTTCGGGCAATGTTGTTTCGCGGAGGGTACATGCAAAAGTACCTATGGAACCGGCTGTTTTTTGCTGGTTAACACAGGACAAACACCTATCAAGTCATCCAGCCGTCTCCTGACCACTATTGCTTACAGGCTTTCCGGCCAAACCACTTACGCGCTTGAGGGTTCAATTTTTGTCGCTGGTGCCGCGGTTCAATGGCTGAGAGACGACCTTAATATCATCACCGAAGCGGCAGAAACCGAGAGGCTGGCGAAATCCATAAAGGATACAGGCGGGGTCTATCTCGTTCCTGCCTTCACCGGCTTAGGTGCACCCTATTGGGACCCAACGGCGCGGGGCATGCTAGCTGGTATTACAAGGTCCACGGGACGGGCCGAAATCGCTCGTGCTGCACTAGAAGCATCCTGCTATCAAACAGCCGACCTCCTTGCAGCCATGGCCAAAGATGGAATCCATACTGTCAACCTTCGTGTGGACGGTGGCATGACCAAAAATGACTGGCTACTCCAGTATCTGGCCAATATTTTAGGCTTAGGGATCGATCGTCCAGACGTCATGGAAACAAGTGCCCTTGGTGCTGCATATTTAGCAGGGTTACAAGCCGGAGTTTTCGAATCACTTGATGATATCGTACGCAACTGGCGCAAAAATTCGCATTTTGATCCAAAAATCACCGCGTCCGAACGCAGGAAACTCTTATCAGGTTGGAGAACGGCGGTTCGGCGCACGTTAAATCGATGAAATTATATTTCAGCAGATGCAAACTCTATCATCTGTCACCACAACAAGGGGGTATGAACATATGAAAGTCGCTTCCATTGACACTCTCAGTTGCGATGCGGGTTGGAGGAATTACTACTTCGTCAAACTGGTCACCGAAGATGGCATCATAGGTTGGAGTGAGTATGACGAGGGCTTTGGTTCCCCCGGAGTTGGAACGGTAATCAACAACCTTGCGGAACGGGTAATCGGTCAGCATGTCCAAAACCATGAACGTATCTATGCCGATTTATACTCTTGTACCCGGCCGGCAGCTAGTGGCGTAGTCGCCCAGGGCTTGGGTGCAATTGAAAATGCCCTGCTCGACGCAAAAGCAAAGCAACTTGGCGTACCTTGTTACGAACTTCTTGGCGGCAAAATACGTGATTCAATTCGCGTATATTGGTCCCACTGCGCCACCTGGCGCATCGCCCATCCTGAATTTTATCCGCCTGCTATTGAAAACCTTGATGATGTAAAAGCTATGGGCATGGAGGTCCGTGAAAAAGGCTTCACCGGACTCAAGACCAACATTTTTATTTATGAGGATGGAAATGTGCGGGGCTGGGGACCGGGTTTTGGTAGACCTTTTTTCCCAGAACTCAATATTGACAAAAAAGTCCTACGCAATCTTTCGGCTCACCTTGAGGCATTTCGGGATGGCGCTGGCGCCGACATGGACATATTGCTAGACCTGAATTTCAACGCCAAGACGGAGGGATATCTCAAAATACTTCGTGAGATCGCAGACCACGACATGTTCTGGGTTGAGATAGATAGTCGGAATCCCAGTGCTCTTGCCCATATTCGGCGTCAAAGCCCACATCCTATCAGTTCCTGTGAGACCCTTTTAGGATTGAGAGAGTTTTTGCCGTATCTGCGCGAAGAAGCAGTTGACGTTGCCATCATCGATGCCGTGTGGAACGGAGTCTGGCAATCAATGAAAATCGCTGCTACCGCGGAGGCGCACGAAATAAATATAGCGCCACATAATTTTTACGGACATCTATGCACGATGATGAATGCACATTTTGCAGCGGCCACACCTAATTTGAGGATCATGGAAATCGATATTGACCGGCTACCTTGGGATCAGGAACTCTTTACCAATGTGCCAAAAATACGTGATGGCCACCTTATAATAACGGACGCCCCAGGTTGGGGTACGGAGCCTGATGAAGAGGCATTGCGTTCGCGTCCGCCAATAAAAGCTCGCGGCCTAACGGACCAGCACAAAGCGGCTTACGCCGTTTCTTCCTAGCTACGCTGCAACATTATTGGAGGTTTGCGTCACAGATAATTTGGGATTGCATCTTAGGGTCTGAAATACCACGCAATACCGCTCAGTGAGCTTGATGAGAAGCGCGAGTTTTTCTTTCGTTGCTTCGGTATTAAGCTCAAATGAAAGATCGATATTTTTAAAACCAACCGGCGCCTCGCTTGCAACACCTAGCGTCCCACGCATATCAACGATACCGGATGCACTGACGAAACCTCCTTTTATAGGAATTTCAAGCGCCGTGGCAACAGCGCGGAGAGTCACCCCGGCGCACGCGCAGAGCGCTTGCAACAACATGTCACCAGAGCAGGCCTGTAAACCACTACCGCCCGTTGAGGGATGGAGGCCTGCTTCAATTAGTGCGTTGCCCGATTCAACCGTGCAGGAAACGCCAGAATCATCAATACTACCTTTAGCACTCAACCTTATTAAAGCTGATTTTGGTTGTCGTTTGTAGCGCTCTTTGAACGGAGCCTGAAGGTCTCGTAATCCTGCAGAATTCATTTTATTCCTCCATACGATATTTGAGTTCTTAAAATTAATTGTCAGGAGGTGCCGAGCCTAGATGCCTGCCCGAAGGCCCACCCGACTTCGATCGCACTAACAATATATCAGGCTTGCCGCATGTGATTCATGCTGGCCGGCGTGCTTTCAAAGCTGCGCCTAAGGTGCCATCGTCGAGATATTCGAGCTCACCACCAATGGGAACTCCATGGGCCAGCTGTGTAACAATTACATCCGAG
>PTKD01000178.1 GCA_002938115.1 Alphaproteobacteria bacterium MarineAlpha9_Bin7
CCAACGCCGTCGGTGGAGCGCGTGGCTTATTCTTTTTTCAATAGAATTGAACTCGGGTTGGCGCTGATAGTTGGATAAGTGCTGTACCAAATGTGGAATGCCCCAGTATATTTCGCCGCCTTGGTACAAGGCTCTGGGACTAAAAGAAAGGTTTTTCGGCTGAACTCTTCGCAGCCGAAGGGCAGGGATTCGGTCTTATAAGCTGGTCTTTTTCTGCGAATGCCTCCATATACTTGTTTGTGGTGGGTAGAGCCTCGCGGTTCTTACGTGTGTTTGAGCCTAAAACCACAAATGGAGTCTTTTAGACCGTGAATACTGCGAATAGGGCGGTCCGCGAGAGGGCAGCAGATTGGAAAAAGTCCAGTTATGGGCGAGCCGACCTGTTGCGCTGTGCGCATGGCGAATTGTTTGGTACCGGCAACGCTCAGCTGCCGCTACCTCCAATGCTGATGTTTGACCGCGTAACCCATGTTGACGAAGAAGATGGCAGCTATGGCAAAGGGAGCATTATTGCTGAATATGACATACTGCCAGACCTTTGGTTTTTTGAATGTCATTTTGAGGCGGATCCGGTGATGCCCGGTTGTTTGGGGCTTGATGGCCTTTGGCAATTGCTTGGCTTTTACCTAGGCTGGCTCGGGGCACCGGGGCAAGGAAGGGCACTGGGCGTTGGCCAAGTCAAGTTGGGAGGCCAGGTTTTACCCAGACACGGGGTCCTCACCTATCAGGTGAATATCAAGCGTATAATGCGCCGAAAGGTTGTACTAGGCATTGCCGACGGCGCTGTCCTTCTTGATGATAATCAGATCTACGAGGCTCAAAATTTGCGCGTCGGCTTGTTTAGCGCTGTGGATAGTAAATAGGGACAGACGTATGCACCGGGTAGTTGTCACTGGCCTCGGCGTTATCTCGAGCATTGGAAACAATAAAGAGGAGGTTCTCGCTTCATTGAAAAGTGGCAGATCTGGGATAGTTTTTTCTCAGGAATATAAAGACCTCGGATTCCGAAGTCATGTGCATGGGGCCCTAGATGTTAATTTAGACCAAGCCGTAGATAGGCGTTTGCGACGCTTTATGGGAGATGGAGCTGCCTACAATTATTTGGCGATGCAACAAGCAGTTTCAGATTCTGGCCTCGAGGACCAAGAGGTTTCTGACGAACAGACGGGCCTGGTTATGGGATCTGGGGGGCCGTCTACACAAAACTTGATTAAAGCCGCTGATATTTTGCGCGAAAAAAGAAATTCAAAAAAAATCGGCCCGTTTATGGTGCCACGTACTATGTCGAGCACCAATTCAGCAACGTTGGCAACACCGTTTAAGATAAAGGGACACAGCTATTCAATAAGTTCTGCATGCGCTACTAGCGCCCATTGTATTGGTCACGGCGCTGAACTAATTCAGCTTGGCAAGCAAGATATTGTATTCGCAGGCGGTGGCGAAGAGCTGCATTGGAGTCTTTCGGTTTTATTCGATGCCATGCCGGCATTGTCATCCAATTTTAACGATAGGCCGACTCAATCCTCGCGTCCTTACGACGTTGACAGAGATGGTTTCGTGATTTCTGGGGGTGGTGGCGTGCTGGTGCTCGAGGAGTTGGAACATGCTTTGGCTCGCGGTGCAAAAATTTATGCGGAGCTGACGGGTTACGGTGTGACGTCTGACGGATATGATATGGTGCAACCATCGGGCGAGGGTGCCGTTCGTTGTATGCGCATGGCCCTTTCAGAGAAAATCAACAAAATAGATTACCTAAACACTCATGGGACCAGCACGCCAGTGGGTGATGCTACTGAATTGGCCGCCATACGGGAAGTATTTGGCAGGGGGAACCAGGCGCCGTGCTTCAGCAGCACGAAATCGTTGACTGGCCACTCTCAGGGGGCTGCCGGTGTCCACGAGGCAATTTATTCTTTACTAATGATGGAGGACGGTTTCATAGCGGCTTCTGCTAATATAGATAATCTGGAGCCGGAAGCCCAAAATATGCCAGTGGTGCTAGAGCGAAGAGACGGGGTCGCCCTAGAAAACGTGATGTCGAATAGTTTCGGATTTGGCGGCACAAACGTTTCCCTGATTTTTTCACATCTTGACAAATAAGTTTGCTCTACTCGCTTTCTGGAGGGTGCGATGATGCCTTCTGCCGGTTTGCTCGAGGGGAAAAAGGGCCTGATTATGGGCGTTGCCAATGAACGCTCGATCGCCTGGATTGTTGCTGATGCCGCACGTAGACATGGCGCAGAATTGGCGTTTACGTACCAGAATCAGGCACTTTCGCGTCGGGTGCGACCACTTGCGGAGGCAGCCGGATCTCGGCTGATTTTGCCCTGCGACGTAGCACAGGAAGGTGCCATTGAAGAAGTATTTAAAAATTTATCCCATCACTGGGATGGCATTGATTTTGTAGTTCATGCTATCGCGTACGCGGATCGAAATGAACTGAAGGGCCGATACGTTGATACGAGCCGCAGTAACTCCACTGCCAGCTTGATGGTCTCTTGCTACTCCTTTACTTCCGTCGCCCGACACGCGGCGGCCATGGCGAATAAGCGTGCGAGTTTGCTGACGTTTACCTTTTCCGGTGCTCGTCATGTGGTGCCCGGCTACAATGTGATGGGGATTGCCAAGGCTGCGTTAGAGACAAGTGTCAGGTATCTCGCAATGGACCTGGGGGCTGCCGGGATCAGAGTAAACGCGATTTCGGCGGGGCCGATGCGCACACTTTCCGGTGCGGCAATTGGGTCTGGCCGCGCAATATATCGCTGGGCACGTGACAACTCCGCTCTTTCTAGAGACCTTGCCAGTGATGATGTCGCTGGCGCGAGCGTTTACTTATTAAGCGATTTGTCTAGCGGTGTTACCGGCGAAATACACTATGTCGACAACGGAAATAGTATCATTGGTATTCCCCCGCGACAGGAGGCGGAGGAGCAGGAAGTTCCGTGAAACCCGCGTATCCTGTAATAATTGCAGCAAATCGTTTCAGCCTTGTTGTGTGTGTGCTGAAGTGTCAGATTGGGTGTTTGCCATATTTGGACTTCTCATGAATGGTGTGTTGTCAGAAATCGATCTTTTAGGCCTTTTGGACAGTGCTAAAATGCGGCCAACGCGGCAGCGTAAAGCGTTGGCAGAAATTTTGTTCAAGGCTGGTCACAGGCACGTCACGGCGGAGGAGTTGCATCGGGAAGCCTGTTCCGGTGGTATTCGTATGGCACTTGCCACAGTATATAACACTTTGCATCTTTTCACTCGGGCGGGTCTTTTGCGCGAAGTCACTGTGGATTCCGGGCAGCGTTATTTCGACACGAATGTTAGCCATCACCACCACATTCTGAATGAACAAACTGGTCAATTAAGTGATATCGGTGAAGAGGAGCTATTGATTTCCGGTTTGCCTGAGGCATCGGAAGGCATGGAAATCAGTTGTGTAGATGTGGTCGTTCGGGTCCGGCTAGCGGATAAAGAGAAACTCTAATTAGAACACTTCTAAAGTATTGACAGCTTTCCTGGGCCTAGCCATATTCGCCAATACTAAATATCGAAAGTGTCGCAGAAATGTCGTTCTTTGGAGTGTCTTAACCACATTTAATTCTTTTGCTTGATTCAATAGGAGTTTCCAATATGAGTTTGTCGGGCACCAAGACTGAGCAGAATTTGAAGGATGCCTTTGCGGGAGAATCTCAGGCCAATAGACGGTATCTGTTTTTCGCTCAAAAGGCTGATGTCGAAGGGTACAACGACGTGTCGGCGGTCTTTCGGTCGACCGCTGAAGGCGAGACTGGACACGCTTTTGGCCATCTGGAATTTCTCACAGAGACTGGGGATCCGGCGACGGGTGAGCCCATTGGCACGACGGCCAATAATCTTAAGGCGGCGGTTGCTGGAGAGACCCATGAATATACGGATATGTACCCCGGCATGGCCAGGACTGCCCGCGATGAGGGTTTTAACGAAGTGGCGGATTGGTTTGAGACGCT
>PTKD01000179.1 GCA_002938115.1 Alphaproteobacteria bacterium MarineAlpha9_Bin7
CCATTACTATCTAGACACCAAAATCCAAACCAATTTTTCTAAAAGCCTAAAATTCACACCACCGTAGAAAAATCCAGTAGCGCTATTCCCTCGTCAACCCAATCTCCGACCGAAAATTTAAGCCGATCGACCCTTCCATTGCTAGGGGCGACTATATTGTGTTCCATTTTCATCGCTTCAAGCACTAACAGCACAGCACCACGTCTCACATCTGCTCCCTCTTCCACCATTATCCGAGTGACTCGACCCGGCATCGGTGCAGTTAAATCTCCTGCGGAAGCCACAACCGCATTACTCTCAGAGAAAAAATCATGGACCTGCAGACAGTGGCTCACGTCGTATAACCACACCGTCAATTCATCGGCATCCCTGGTGACAGTGCCGTTTATCTGCATGCCCCCCAGTACCGCTGCAACGTCTTGCTCACCAACTAACCGACCGCTCACCGCCAAAACACCTGTTGGTAGCTCGAGACTATACCCCCCTTCGGTCACCGTTACGCCAACATCCACGACAAGATCGCCATCAATCAACCGGATTATGTCTTGCGCTGGAAGATTGAGGCGCCAACCATCATTCACAGCCCAAGGCGAATAAGGGTCAACGCTACGTAATGCAGTTGTCTCAGTCTGTTTTCTGCGCATCAAAAGCAAATACAATGCACCTAAACCTAGTACCAACTCTGAAGCTGACTCTGGCACCTCTATCAGGTCATTTCTATATCTTTCCAGAAAACCAGTATCTTATTTCCCGCCTATAAATTCCTTGTGGCGCAAAGTTGCCGACAATAATTTCAGATTCGTAGCAACTCCAGCTACCCGCGTCTCGACCAAAGCTCGCCGTAGAGTATGCAAGGCATCATCTCGATCGGTGCCCCACGCGATGATTTTTGCGATCATTGGATCGTAATACGGTGTTATCTCATCACCCGACGCAAGTGAAGTGTCGACACACAATCCCGGCCTATCTTTAGGTAACCGCAAATGAGTAATTACGCCAGGAGAGGGCAAAAAATTTCGAGCAGGATTTTCCGCATAAACACGTGCCTCAATCGCATGACCATCCATCGTTATTTGATCTTGGCTTAGCGGAAGAGGCTCCCCAGCCGCAATTCGGAACTGCCATTCCACCAGGTCTTGCCGTGTCAGCATTTCGGTTACCCGGTGCTCCACCTGAATTCTCGTATTCATTTCAAGAAAGTAAAAATTATCCTGACGATCAACTACGAATTCAACTGTTCCAGCCCCCACGTAACTGATTTCTCTCGCTGCTGTAAGGGCGGCTTCGGTCACATTTTGGCGCAACTCTGGCCGGACAGTTGGCCCTGGCGCCTCCTCAATCACTTTTTGATAACGCCGTTGTATCGAGCAGTCCCGCTCAAACATATGCACCAAGTTGTGGAACTGGTCGGCAAATATTTGAATCTCTACGTGACGTGGATCACGAACCAACTTTTCCAATAGAAGCCGATCGTTCCCAAAAGCCGCCATGGCCTCCCGTTTAGCGGATTTTAAGGCCTCCTGAAACTCCAATTCATCCCTAACTACCCGGATGCCGCGGCCGCCGCCTCCCGCGGCAGCCTTAATCATTACCGGATAGCCAATTTTTCGTGCCTCACCCAAAGTCACTTTTAGATCCACGTCTAGAACGTTGCACCCCGGAACCACTGGCACTCCGGCTCGGGCCATTAGAAGTCTTGCCTCATCTTTGGCGCCCATCAAGCGAACCGCGTCCGGAGATGGACCGATAAACACAAACCCGCCGTCGACGCACGACTGTGCAAAATCCGAATTTTCTGAAAGAAATCCATAACCTGGATGAATGGCCTCTGCTCCCGACCGTTGCGCGGCATCCAACAGCGCTTCGATTCGCAAATAACTCTCTGAGACGCTAGGTCCACCCACCCTATACGCAGCATCCGCAAGGCGAACATGGCGCGCGTTTGCATCGGCATCCGAATAAACCGCAATCGAACGGATGCCCATTTTCCTCGCCGTGACGATGATTCTACATGCGATCTCGCCACGGTTCGCAATCAGCACCGTATTAAACATTAAACACGTCCTCTATACGGTGCTACTCCAGGATCCGGAACAAACACGTCTTCCGGAGGGAGCCCAGTCTGATACCAAACATCTATAGGCATGCCGCCACGCGGATACCAGAACCCAGACAGTCGCAACCAAATCGGCATGATATCGTCCTTCACCCGTTTGGCTATTAGGACAGTGCATTCCTCGTGAAACACACCAAAATTTCGGAAAGAAGAAAAAAAATACTTAAGAGATTTACTTTCTATCAACCAGTCGCCTGGAACATAATCAAGAACAAAGTGGGCAAAATCAGGCTGTCCGGTAATTGGGCATAACGTGGTAAATTCTGGACACGTGAAACGCACCGTAAATTTACTATCACCGTTCTTATTTGGAATCCGATCCAACTCAGCATCGTCTGGGCTCTCCGGAATAGCAGCCTCTCGTCCCAACAACTTCGTCTTGGGACTCTTTCGCTTAGCAGCCATTATCCTTTACATCCCTACTAACAGTTCGTGCAAAATTCCCAGCAATCGCACACACTAACGCTCGCCTGAGTTATAGTTCAAGATTACCTCGCTAAAGTTAACAGGTGTTACACACCTAACCGCCAAGGACAAATATCTATCATTCACTGAGTTTGGCCGCTCTCTACACTAAATTGATAATGGGTAACATTACCAACACCATTCACATTCGAAAAATTCCAAACCTGGTTTGAGGAATAGGAGCATTAAGGGCCGCAGAAAGGCCCAGAGCCAACACTGTTCGGGTTTCTGCTGGATCGATTATTCCATCGTCCCATAGCCGCGCCGTTGAGTAATACGGACTACCCTGCTCCTCATATTGACGCAAGATCGGACCCTTGAATTCTTCCTCTTGTTTCGGTGTCCAGCTTTCACCACGCCTTTCCAGACTATCAGCGCGAACTGTTGCAAGCACACTGGCAGCCTGCTCCCCACCCATCACAGAAATCCGCGCGTTCGGCCAAATCCAGAGAAACCTTGGGTCATAAGCCCGGCCGCACATTGCGTAGTTACCTGCACCAAAACTTCCACCAATTATTACCGTAAATTTAGGCACCTGCGCACAGGCGACCGCCGTCACCAATTTTGCGCCATCCTTGGCAATTCCACCAGCTTCGTATTTTTGTCCTACCATGAAACCCGTAATATTTTGTAAAAAAACTATGGGTATCTGACGTTGGCAGCAAAGCTCGATAAAATGAGCACCTTTCAGTGCCGACTCGGAAAATAAAATGCCGTTATTAGCAAGAATACCGACTGGGTAGCCGGCTAAACGCGCAAAGCCAGTCACCAAGGTCTGGCCGTAAAGATGTTTAAATTCGTCGAATTCACTGTCATCAACCAACCGCGCAATTACTTCACGAACCTCAAATGGCTTTCGTAAATCAGAAGGTATAACCCCATAAATTTCCGACGAATCATACCGGGGCATTTTCGGTGGCTTAAGATCCAACTCAACCTGCTTTCTTTTCCCCAAATGACCAACAATGCGGCGCGTAATGCCCAACGCTTGTAGGTCATCGACAGCGTAGTGATCGACAACACCAGAGGTGCGGGCATGCACTTCAGCCCCCCCTAGTTCCTCGGCACTTACTTCTTCGCCAGTGGCTGCCTTCACCAAGGGTGGGCCACCTAAAAAGATCGTACCCTGCTCACGAACGATTACGGACTCGTCCGACATTGCCGGAACATAAGCACCCCCGGCCGTGCAACTCCCCATCACCACCGCGATCTGGGGTATTCCTTC
>PTKD01000018.1 GCA_002938115.1 Alphaproteobacteria bacterium MarineAlpha9_Bin7
TTTTTGGTGAACGCCACCTCACATTCGGCCAGAGATTTTGTTGGATCTGGTGTGGTATTTGCAGATCCCCTCAATCCCTTGGACGATCACCTACCCGCCGGCGACGTCACCGATTCTCAAGCCGACAAGACCTATAAGTTGATCAAGGCCGCGCTGGTTGAGAACTACACGAAATCACCGTTGCCTGTTGCAGGTTTATACCACGACTGGAGACGCTATAACACAACACCGTACGTTTCAGAACCTCATGGCGGACGCCTGGTGAATGATTATGCCAACAGCACGGCGGCTGACTACGGTAGGTTTGAGACCGAAACCCAGCTACCTCCAGGATCAGTAATTGCCATGGACAGTTTCCGGGTTATACCCAGTTGTTTGCCCTTATCCATCACCGCCGACGCGGTCGAACACGGACCGTTATTCGTTATGGAGAAAATGAGCAGTGGCTTCAACCCAGCAAGTGGTGACTGGCGTTTTTCCATGGTAATGCCGGATGGGGGTCTTTTTGGAGAAACCAAAGGGGTAGATCATGACCGAGTTAAATTCTGCGCCAACTGTCACCAGGGCGCCAAGTCTGGCCATGATTGGCTCTTCTTTCCGCCCAAGGATTACAGGGTCAACGGTGAGTCAGAAGATCAGGTAGCCCAAAAATAAACTGCAACAAGCTAACAAAATTTGACTAATGGGAGGAGGACTGCAAAGAACCGAGACACCGATGGTATTTTCTTTTGTCCTAAGCACAGATCGAGCGCCAAGTTGGTGGCCCAGTCCAGCCCGTGCAACTAAGTTGCTACCAAAAGACGGTCCACCATCCCATATTTAGCTATGAGCCTTTCAACGAGTCCGCTCGACTTGGCATCATTCACGAAATCTCGCATAAAACTTGCCCCAATTTTTTTGGTCACTGATGTGCCAACGGCTTGCTGAACAGCCGTGAATCTCCCGTCAAGAATTCTAAACTCAGGAAGTTTTCCAACGTCATCAATCAGCCCTGGTCTAAGACCAGCCAAAGCGTCCAACCCTTCACTTTGGAAAATATCCAACGCAGCAGCAAGTCCTTTGGCTCGGACCAGAGACGCATGCTCAAGATTCCGTGTCAGATATAGGTCATAGGCACTTCTCTCTGAGACAGCAATCCGAACGCCAGGCCGATCAACATCAGCAATCGTTCCCAACATTGAATCATTGCGAACCATGTAGGTGGCTTCAATTTCAACGTATGCGGCGCTAAAAGCGATTGCCTCAGCGCGGACCGGTTCTGCAGCAATTAATCCAATATCCCAGACATCTTTCCCCGCTGCATCAGCCAGCTCACCAGGTGATGAAAATGTCGTCAGTGTGAGATTAACTTCTAATCTATCAGCAATCGCACGAGCCATATCTGGAGCTACACCAACCGGCGCACCAGACGAGTCCTTGCCAGTCACCAAAAGGAAATTTGACAGATTGATTCCCGCACGCAAAACACCATTAGGTGCAAGTTCGGAAATGGCGCCCTGAACATTCATTCGCAGACTTCAACACTTTCCGACCGCAACGAGTTCAACGGCATAGAGCAAGCGTAAAAAAGTCAAGAACCCTCAGCTCCTCATCCCACGCCCGATTTCGCTTGATACGGGACCCGGAGTCGGACCGGTCGCAGGCTGGATTATATGCGAATCTCGATTGGCCATCACCGTCAATTAGTAGATGGTTTAACGACTCACGTTGCTGCGTTTTCTTTTAACTGTTGGAAAAGCTTCGGCCATGAACGAGGTGGCAATTGACAAATATTATCATCCCTAACAAATGCGCATTTCTTTTCTGTAGAATTATTTCTGCAATTGTCAGGGTTGGAATGCCTACAACCCAACGTCTGGCTTTCCGTATCATGTTCAGAAAGTGGCCGCCTTTGATCAAACTTCATATCGAAAATTTTCTTCCCGGTTATTACCTGTATGTCTACCTACAATAAAACTACCATAACTAGCATCACTCTGCGAGCAGACGATTGCCCACTGATTATGGAGAAATCAGACGGGTTGGCATACCTCTAAATTAGGTGCCGCCCCGAAACATGGCCATCATTCTCAGAACCAGGGTGAGGAACACAGGTAAAAAAACGATGGTCACGAACGTGGCAAACAAGAGTCTGAACAGAACGATCGCGCCAACCCCGCGGTAGAGCTCAGTTCCTGCCCCGGGAAGCACTACCAAGGGCAGGATTCCAACGATGGTTGTCACAGTCGACATCATCATAGGCCGCAGGCGGATAGCGAGCGCCTCCTTAACCGCATCCTCCACCTCCATGCCAACATCCCGAATATTATGGATGGTCTGATCAACGATTAGAATAGGGTTGTTAACTACTGTACCCAATAAAATGACAAAGCCCAACATCGTGATCATATCGAACGGCTGGTGGACAACTGTAACACCGAACGAACTGAACAAAGTCCCCGATCCATTGAGGACCCACAGGCCAAGAATCCCGCCGGCCACACCGAGTGGCACCGACGTCATGATCACGAACGGAAATCCCCAGTGACTAAAAATTGCCACCAACAATAAATATGACAGTAGCAACGCAACTAAGAAATTACCGATCAACGCCTTACGAGTTGTGTCTAGCTGATCACTCGCCCCCGAAATATCTAGACTGACCCCCGCTGGCACCTCTCCGGTTCGACGTAGATGAGCGACGACATCTTCCTCGACAATTTCAACGGCAGTTTCCAAAGCCACCGTTCGCGGCGGAATAATATTGAGAGTCACAGTCCGGCGCCCATCGAGCCGGCGAAGCGTATCCGTATCAACTCGTTCAGTCAATTCGGCAACCGCGCTTACCGGTACAATGCCTTCTTCCGGCGTGTAGAGTGGCAAGGTTGGCAGATCAGAAAGGTCGCTATTGGTACCTTCTGTGCCATACAGAAAAATATCCACTCGGTCGCCATCGAGAAGAAACTCTCCCACATATGCCCCGTCAGTGAGTGCCGAAACGGCATAACCAAATTCCCCCGCGGTAAAGCCAAGTTCGGCGGCACGAGTCCAATTGGGACGAAGTTCTATCAGAGGCTGCGCCAACACCAACGAGGAAGGATCCGAACCTATCTCCGGCTCGTCAAATACTTCGTTCGCCCGACGATAGGCGGCATTTGCCACCCGGTAGATGTCTTCTAAATTAGGACCGGCGATGTCTAGGTTAACACTTCGAGAACCCCCATCGTTGCTAGAGATGATGGAACCGCGCGAGGAAAACCCGCGCATCCCTGGAAATTCGCGGAAACGGGTGTTAAGGATTTTCATCAAATCATTGATGTGCGAAGGATCAGTGGTCTCAGCAATCATGAACACGCGCTTCGCATTTACGAATGTAACAATCCACCTCATTGCAGGAACATCCGACTCGCCCCTGGTATAAAGATCAGGATCTAACCCCACATAGGGCACAAAATCCCGGTGAAGTTCTTCAGTAATGTCGGACATTTCCGAAAGATTA
The DNA here is from genome assembly GCA_002938115.1 of Alphaproteobacteria bacterium MarineAlpha9_Bin7. Taxonomy (GTDB): domain Bacteria; phylum Pseudomonadota; class Alphaproteobacteria; order UBA7887; family UBA7887. The sequence goes on from PTKD01000018.1 coordinate 3,479, forward strand.
TAGCCAGCGGGTGCAATCATAAGAGAGAACGTCTTTGCTTCCTCGCCCTCAGGGAGATATTCGGCCGGTGGCGTTAGCGTGGCGATGATCGCGATGGCTCCCGCCAGAATACTGACGGTGGCGAACCCAGAACGACCACGCCCACGCACCAACCAACCCACAAGACCAGCCGCCGCAAATCGAAAGCCCGTTCCCAACCAATCAAGCAAGTAACGTCGATCGACCCCTCTTGACAGGCGTACCCGCGAGGCTGCTGCCGGCACCACGGCAATCGCAACGAACATCGAAGCCACGATCGAAGCCGATATTGCTATCGCAATATCGGAAAATAACTGTCCAGCTTCCTCCTTGATAAACAGGACTGGCGTAAACACGAGCACGGTAGTCAAGGTCGAGGCAAGTACTGCCCGCCAGACCCGGCGCACGCCGGCAAGTGCCGCCGCAGATCGATCAAGACCTTGGCGTCGGAAACGTTCAATGCTCTCCAACACCACAATTGAGTTGTCCAATGTCATGCCAATAGCAAAGGCAATGCCGGCAAGTGAAATGACGTTAACCGTGCGGCCGGCAGCAAATAAACCAATAAAGGCGGCGATAGTGCAGATGGGAATTCCGATCACACCGACCAACGTTGCTGGGACCGAGCGCAAAAACAACCACATTACGATGGTAGCCAGCACCGACCCGATAGCCAGGTTGCGCCAAACGTTAGATACGGACGCCCTAACATAACGCACATCATCGGTGATCGGGGTCATCGCGAGACTCACCGGCGCCAACACCTCACGATTGATTTCTTCAACCAACGGTATCATTGCCTCCTTGATAGCAATAACGTTCGAGCCCACTTCCTTGCGCACAAACATGTTGATGGTCGGGTCGCCGTCGAGAAAGGCTTTACTGCGCAGCTCAAAAAGCCCCAGTGACACGGTTGCAACGTCCCCAAGCCTAATGATGGAATCCCCTCGTCGGGCAATTATCGCGGACTCAAACTCCTTTACGGTGCTGAAGCGACCGATCGTCCTAAGTAAATAACGCCGTTTTCCGGACTCCAGATCACCGCCGGAAAAATCTTGGTTTCGTTCACGAATTACGTCTCTTAATTCAGCAAGCGTGACTCCGGCAGCGGCTAGTTTGTTCGGGTTCACGCGAATCTGCACTTGCCGATCTGCACCTCCAACCACGGCAACCTGAGAAACGCCGGGGACCCGCTCCATGCGGGGCCGAACGTTATCATCAATGAAGTCACGCATGCGTAGCATGTCGAGCTCTATTGGTTGGCCTGGCACCGGCTGAATTCGATAGAACATAAATGCATTAGAGGAAAATGAAGTTGCATAGAGACGCGGTTCATCAACGTTCTCGGGGTAAGATGGTACCTGAGTGAGAGCGTTATTGACCTTGATCAATGCTTCGTTGATATCGGTCCCGAACGGAAAATCGAGCTCGATTATGGCCTCTCCCATGCTCGCCGTAGAAATCATGCGCTGCAAACCAGACAAAGTGCGCAGATAGTCTTCCTGTTGAATCAGAATTTCTTTTTCGACATCTTGGGGCGTTGCGCCAGGCCAAACGGTCTCGACCGTAATCGTGCGAACTTCTAGGTCAGGGATCATCTGTATCGGTAGCCTTAACGCGCACATGATCCCGATCACGCATAACGTGAGGACTACTACGGCAACTTGAGTACCGTGTTTGATTGCACCTTCAAACATTTTATTTCGGCATATCGCCCGCACCACTGCGGCCAGGCAGACGATCCACCAAACGCACTACGGCGCCTTCGTCAAGCATCTCATTTCCGCGGACAACAACTACCATTAAATGATCTAGACCTTGTGTCACTTTCACCATGTCCCCATACGCCTCACCCAACACCACTTGACGTTCATAAGCCTGCTGGCCATTACCGTTTTCCTCTATAACCCACACACTGGTGCTACCATCCGGATAACGGACTACTGCGTCGCGAGGAATTTCCACCGCGTTTTTCCCGTCCGAAACACCAAATCTTGCGACAGCGGACATGCCCGCAATAATTTCGTGGGAGGGATCATTCAAGTGTAACCGGATCAGGAAGGTTCGGCCGTCAGGATCACTGGCCGGAACTATTGCCATCACTTGGCCAGTAAATTGCTCATGGGGCAATGCATCCACGCGCACAAGTGCGGAGCTTTGGTGTCGAATCATGGGGTAATAGTCTTGAGGAACCTGAATATCGAGACGTAGTTGATCGGCCGCCAAAAATTCAAGCACCGGACGAGCAGACTCCGCCCATTCCCCAACCTCCGTTAGTTTATCAACCACTACGCCGTCAAATGGAGCCCGCACCGTGTGACGTTCAATCAGCTCCGCCTGAAACTTCAGTTCGGCCATGAGCCTAGCTACAACGGCCGCCTCAATACGCTCCTCGCTCATACGTGATAGTAGTGTGGACTGTGAGATATTCTGGCCCAATTTTTCGGCCTCCGCCCGCAAACGCTGAGCATCTCCCAGTCTCGCCTGCGCCTCGTCCAAACGGGCACGTGCCTCCGCAAACCGCAACTTAGCGAGGGTTGCGTCGAGCACCAACAACACTTCACCACGCCTAGCAACATGGCCTTCGTCCACGTCCGCCGAAATCACCAATCCGTCAACATAAGGTGACAAAGCTGCAAAGCGTCGGGAAGTTACCGTGCCGGTAAAATGAAGTGGTGAAGCACCTTCCACCACGGTTGGTTTGAGCGCCACCACTGGAATCGCATTTTCACTGTGGACCGACTCCGCCTCTAACAGCACACCAATAAAACATGCTGACAACAAAGCCATACGTACCACAAACGCTCTCCCCAACTTTAGTTCATGATCTCGGGAACCGCATAGTACCAGCTAACACGCTTCCGGGTCACCGTACGCGGTTGAAATCGCTCGAGAATAGAGTGACCCCCACCTTTATATCGCGTACTCTTTCTCAGAACACTACAGCAAACGGCAGAACCAATATGTCCAGCGAGAACCTCACTAATATCATAGGTAGCCAGCAAGGTACCGAATTTTTCGATGAGCACCGGAGGAGACCGGCACGCCCAGAAACAACACGCACCGTCGACGAAGCGGCACGAAAAACTTCAGTTTTAGCCGAAACTGATGTCCTCATAGTCGGTGGAGGACCCGCTGGGACGGCCGCCGCCATCGCCGCCCGGCGTGTCGGGGCGGAGGTGATACTGGTTGAGCGGTACAACCACCTCGGTGGCCTATCTACTGGCGGCCTGGTGATATGGATAGACCGAATGACGGACTGGAGTGGCAAGCAGGTTATCTGCGGTATTGCACATGATTTCATGGATCAGCTACCGAGCAATGCGATTCAAGGTCCCGCACGCGGTGACTGGGGCTCACACGATACGGAGACAACGGCCTATTGGGCACAGCGGTCAGCGGCCTATCATGGGATCGTCACTTGGTCACCAACCATCGATCCCGAAGCACTGAAGACCTTGTCGCTGCAAATGTTGAGTGAACAGAAAGTCGATCTCATTCTCCACACATGGGCCACAGAGCCAATTGTTGAAGACGGCGTTATGTGCGGTGCCATCTTCGAGAACAAAGCGGGACGGCACGCAATCCTCGCAAAAGTCGTAGTCGACACGACTGGCGACGCCGATCTGCTGGCCCGTGCAGGGGCACCCATGGAAGCCGACATCGACAGAGGCGATATTCACCACTGCATAAACACGGCCTTTCTCCTCGGCGGCGTCGACATGGATCGTTGGATAGCTTACCGAAGCGAAAACCGCGAAGGATTCAAGACGCTGATGGCGCGTGGACGCGATACGGTGGGTTCCTTCGAGAAGCCCTTTGTCGGATGGAGAAACGATGTGGCGCTCTTTATGGGACCACGATTGTCGGGCTACTCGGCGGTGAATGCCGATGATTTGACGGAAGTGGAAATCCGATCCCGCCAACTGACAATCTCACATCTTGAGTTCTATAGAGCTCACGCTCCTGGCTTCGAAAAGGCTTTTTTGATGCTCGGCGCACCACAGATAGGTGTGCGCCATAGTCGGCGCCTGGTCGGACTCGCCAAAGTCACGCGCGCACAATGGGACGAAGGTAAAGTATGGGATGACGAAATCGGTGTCTCCACGTCCCTGTCTCCCAAGTTTCCCAATATTTCAGTACCTTATGGTGCCTTGGTGCCGCAAGGGATCGATGGGGTCCTCGGCGCTGGCCGCCATCTTGCTTGTGACGCCAGCTCACATACATTCCTACGTGAAATACCTCAGTGTTGGCTCAGCGGCCAAGCCGCTGGAGTTGCAGCCGCGTTGGCCGTGAATACAGGCGTAGTACCACGTCAACTCAATACACGTCTGATTCAGCGCGAATTGTTGCGACAGGGAACTTATCTATCACCATCGGTGGCGGCGCTGGCTGAAATTTCATCGGCCGCAGAGTAAGACAACACGGGCAAACATAGCACCGAACCTTCTACAGAAAAATCACGCGTGCTCCACACCTTACAGCCGTCATTTACGAATTGAAAAAGAGAGAAATATGACCTCATTGCCGGCAACCCAGAATGACACAAAGTTAGGTGCGAAGAACGTATCCATATACCAACCCGAACAAGCCGCACGTATTTTCCCGGAGCTTCCTATATTTAACACTATTGAAGAGGAACGCTTACACCGCAAGAAACGTTTGGTCGCCAGTTGTCGTGCGTTTGCGCTTGAAAAGTTTGATTTTGGATTCGCTGGTCATCTTACAGTCCGCGACCCAGAACACTCACATCTATATTGGACCAATCCAATGGCGGTCCATTTCAACCAAGTAAATATGTCCAATCTAATTTTAGCCGATCACGAGGGCAATGTCGTCGAAGGACAACACGCGATCAATCGCGCTGGTTTTGTGTTGCATGCTGCTGTTCATGAAATGCACCCAGATATTGTAGCTATGTGCCACGCTCACACCGTCTACGGGACAGCCTTTGCTTCTCTCGGAAGAAAGCTTGCGCCAATAACCCAAGATACCGCCGTATTTTATGAAGATCACGTATTGATTACCGATGAAGCCGGCCACGTGGCTGTCGAGGTAGGGGCAGGGGAAAGAGTGGCGAGAGCTTTTAAAGGTGTTAAAGCGGCCATCCACCAAAATCATGGTCTATTCAGTGCAAGCCGACACAGCATAGATGCAGCTACATTTACCTTCATCTCTCTTGAGAGATGCTGCAAACAACAATTAGCGGTAGAGGCAACTGGCATTGAGCCAAAACTGTTGTCACCAGAGGCCTCTCGGTACAGCCACGAACATCTCGGCAGTGAATATATCAGCTGGCTGCATTTCCAAGTGATTTGGGGACTTTTGAATGAAACCCAGCCCGATATGTTTGAATAAATTTAGGGCGATTTCGACCAACTGAACCAAATATCATTGCCCCTACAAAGTTGGAAGCCGTCACGGTGACCCGAGCACAGTAAGGGCCCTACTACACTAGCGGCATCACATTCTCAGAAAATTCACTCATGCGGGCAAACATGGCGTCTTTATCGTTGGCAGACACGTTGACGATCATTGCCTGAAGTCCAATTTCTGCGAAGGCCCGAATGTCTTCGGCCCGTTGCTCGGGGGTCCCGGTAAAGGTTTGACGACCACCTGCTTTGTGCATTTCCACGCGTGTACTATGAAAGGCACAATTGTAGGCAAGCCCGATCGTTGATGGGTCACGATTTGCCGTCTCCGCTACCTGACGGAGTACAGCAACGCGCGCCGCATAGGTTTCCAGTTTGTCCATGCGAAATTTTGGATTGCTGCCAAATGGGTACCAAGTATCTCCCAGTGCAACAGCGCGCCGGATGGCAGCCATACTTTCCCCCCCAATCCAGATGGGCGGGTGCGGTTTTTGTATTGGGCGTGGATCGGTATCGATATCGGAAAACTTGACAAATTCCCCATCGTACGATGGGTTCTCTTCCGTCCACGCTGCTTTCATTGCCTCAATATATTCGTTCGTGACTTGCCCGCGTGCTTTAAAGGGAGGCAAGTTCAATGCCTCGAATTCTTCGTACATCCAGCCGGCGCCGCAGCCCACTGTCACCCGACCACCCGACAGCACATCCGTGGTCGCCAGTGACTTTGCCATGAAGAGGGGGTTCCGATGAGGAATTACTGTAACTGAGGTCATCACTCTGATTTTACTGGTCACAGCCGCAATCCACGCCAACAAAGTGAACTGCTCCATGCAATCGGTCACACCATCCGCACTCCAAACGAATTCTCCCGTTTCACTGTACGGGTAATTTGGGTCAATTTTCCGCGGCACCACTATGTGATCAGGGATAGTGATATAGCCGTATCCCAACTGTTCTGCTTTCTGCGCAATCTCTTTCATTGTCTCGGGAGTGGCGAGCGGACCCCGGTTCGGCATGGTTACACCAAATTTCATTGCTAACTCCAACAACAGTGTTACAGGTAGTTTCCGTACAATTTAGCGCGCTTCGATAGGCCAGGGAAAGCCACGTTCCAGAAAAAAGGGATTTATTATCCATCTTTTGAGTACGATACGCGCCCCGTATCAAATCCAGGTGCCAGCTGTTCATGCCAAACGCCTAAACTGGTAAATATCAAAACTTGGCGGCCCGAACCGATAATTGATAATTTATACGTCTTGGTTCCAATCTGTTAACATGCTGACTGTTGATGAACATTAACGATACACGCTGTTTTGGGTAAAGAGCTTTTATTGGTCCGTTTATATGTGACTAATCGCAGTTCTGTTTGTCGAGCAATAACTTTTAAGGCTTTTTTGGTGTTACGCTGTCTCTCGTTTTGCTTACTTTTGGTTGCCGGTTTCACTGCGGACCCCTCCTTTGGTGATGACGCTTACGCGAAGAAAACACGTCCGTTTCCGGGCGTCCCACTGGTTGTCATAGGGGCAGAGGACCGATACATACCAGGGAAAGGAGTGCCCTACGCGGTTGATTACAATCTCTGGGTTTGGGAGAATTTAGAATTCCCTGTGGCACTGGACACTTATACACCTGCTGCCCTATCGGGCGGAGACACAACGGGATATATAAAAAACCGCGAAGCGTTTTCCACACCCCTGAGCAACCTCGATACCAAACGTCTTCGGGCGTTTGCCTTGGGTCGCCGCCTTTTTCGTCGCAACTGGTTGATCGCACCTGCTTCGTCAAAAGATTTAGACGGCTTGGGTCCAACCTTTAACCGAGTCTCGTGTTCAGGATGTCATTTGAAAGATGGCCGCGGCCGTCCACCGCAAAGCCTGGACGAGCCCATGAAATCCATGTTGGTTCGAGTCAGCGTACCCGGAGTGGGAGTTAATGGCGGGCCCATTCCACATCCGATTTATGGGCTGCAGATTCAAGACAAGGGTATCCCTGGCATCCCTCCGGAGGGACGAGTAACGATCCAATACCGTGAGGAAGAGGGTGCATTCGCGGACGGTGAAATCTATTCCTTGCGTGCACCACTATATGAATTTACTGAACTCAATCACGGTCCATTAGGCGACGACTCGATTTATTCTCCTCGCGTAGCTCCCGCAATCTGCGGCCTTGGTTTGCTAGAGGCGATTGAAGCGACGGTGATTGAGGCGCTGGCTGACCCAAATGACTCAGATGGCGATGGGATTTCCGGAAAAATCAACCGTGTCTGGAATGACGTTACGGAGGAACAAGAACTCGGCCGGTTTGGCTGGAAGGCGAACGTAGCGAGTCTCTACCAGCAGGTCGCGGGTGCAGCGGCGGGCGATTTGGGTATCACCACATCTCTTTTCCCAAACCAGAACTGTCCGCCTGCTCAAACCGAATGTGTATCTGCGCCTAATGGTGGTATGCCGGAACTCGATGATCAGCAGCTGGGAAAACTGGTGCTATACACTCGAGCATTGGCGGTGCCCGCGCGACGCAATGTCGAGGAACCGACCGTACTACGAGGTGAAACCTTGTTCACTGATGCGGGTTGTGCGAGTTGCCACACACCGAATCTAACCACAGGTACTGTCACCGCGCTGCCTGAATTGGCCGACCAGAGTATCCACCCTTACACGGATCTTTTGCTCCATGACATGGGGGAAGGGTTAGCTGATGGACGGCCGGACTTCGAGGCCTCGGGCCAGGAATGGCGCACTCCACCGCTTTGGGGGATCGGGTTGGTACGACGCGTCAATCTGCACCACTTTTTCCTGCATGATGGTCGCGCGCGCGGTCTAATGGAAGCAATTCTTTGGCATGGTGGTGAAGCCAGAACTGCCCGCGACTCGGTAATTGCCATGCCCATAGCAGATCGTGACGCATTAATCGCTTTTCTCCGTTCGCTCTGATCAATTCGCTTGGTCCAAGTAGCACATCCGGCGTCGGAAACATTTTCACGACGAATTAAAAGAACTCAAAAACAATCAGCGGTATTCTGAAAGTGTGGAGGCTTATATGAACGGAAAATTACAAGGTAAAGTCGCGATCGTCACCGGTGGGAATAGTGGTATTGGAGAAGCAACGTGCCATCTTTTTGCGAAGGAGGGCGCCAAAGTACTTTTGTTGGCTAGAAGAGAAAACGAGGGCCTAAAAGTGCAAGACTCCATCAATAGCGTCGGCGGCGAAGCCACGTTTATTCCCTGTGACGTCGGAAATCCCGACTCGGTTGATACGGCCATTGCCAAGGCTGCGGAGACGTACGGGGCAATCAATATATTATTCAACAACGCTGGAGGAGGAGGAGGTGGCGATTTTCCAAATTCATCCACCGAAGAATGGGGCCAAGTCATCAACGTCAATCTGAACGGCACATTCTATGTTTCCCGCGCTGTTTGGCCACACCTCGTTACAGCTGGCGGCGGGGCCGTGGTGAACATGTCTTCGCTCGCGGCACAACGGGGTTTTAGCCCAAGAATGTATGACGAGTTTGGTACAACGGCGCCATCTTACTATGCGGCAAAAGCTGGCGTCGACGCACTTACGCGATACATGGCTGGAGTTGGCGGCAGCCACAACATTAGGATCAACGCAGTACGTCCTGGCCAAATTATGACTCCCGGTGCTACACGGGGAACCATCAACGATCCCGACGGTGGACATCACGTGTTCGAAAAAATGTTTAACATGGCGCAAATAATTCCGGGTCCGGGTTACCCTGAAGATGTCGCGAATCTCGTTCTATTCCTCGTGTCCGACGAATCACGATTCATCACAGGGGAAATCATTAATGTCGACGGCGGAGTCGCTGCAAAGATTTAATATTTGAAGCAACTTCTGCAACAACAATTGGTGAGGATACAATGACCCCGCCCGAACCTTTCACCATAGCAATATCTGATACAACGCTACGTCGAATTCGTGAGAAAGTAGTCAAATACAAATGGCATGAAATGCCTGACGACGGCGGTTGGTCATATGGCACGAATCTAGATTACATGAAGGAACTTTGTCGTTACTGGTCAGAAAGCTACGACTGGCGGATACACGAAGCCGTACTTAACCGTTTCAAAAATTTCCGAGCACCCATCGATGGCATCGACATTCACTTCATTCATGAGAAAGGTAGTGGGTCACACGCAAAACCCCTTCTTATTAGCCACGGCTGGCCTGGTTCCGTATATGAATTTCAACAGATCATCGAACCTTTGGCCCACCCGGAGCGATTTGGAGGAGACATTAACGATTCATTTCACGTTGTAGCGCCATCCCTCCCAGGATTTGGTTTTTCAGGGAAACCACCGCGACCAATTGGCCCCAGAAAAATTGCAGAACTTTTTGCCTCATTAATGACCAATACCCTCGGCTATAGAAATTTTGTTGCACAAGGCGGTGATTGGGGTAGCGCCATCTCTAGCTGGCTTGGCTACGATCACGCACCACCTTGTCAGGGCATACATATAAACATGATGAGCATGCGTCACAGTGACGGACCCCAAACGGCAGAGGAAGAAATCTGGACGGCGCGCACTGCCGAGGTTTTTGAGCAAGAGGCTGGGTACAATTATGAGCAATCGACAAAGCCCCAGACCCTCAGCTACGCGATGATGGACAGTCCAGTCGGAGTAGCAGCATGGTTGGTTGAAAAATTTAATACGTGGTCCGATACCAAAGGAGATGACATTGAAAGTGTTTATACTAAGGATGAGTTATTGACCAATATTATGATTTATCTGGTGACGGATACTTTTAACACAGCGACTTGGATCTATTATGGACGACGCAAGGAAGGCGGCCGGGAAATGCCCACTGGACTCAAACGTGTCGAAGTTCCGGTCGCAGCTGCAATCTTTCCTGCTGAATTTATGCCTTGGCCACCCCGGAGTTATGCCGAACGTATGTATAACATCGCACGATGGACCGAAATGCCTCGGGGTGGGCACTTTGCGGCAATGGAAGAACCAGACCTTTTAACCGAGGACATCCGCGCATTCGCCCGGAACTTACGTTAAGCGGACAAATTATGAAGTTCGAGGGAAACCTCATATGACCTTCTCTCTTTCCTTTTCTTGCTATCAGGTAACTACCAGTGAGTCGCCTGAATTCCCCACGCAATCACTGCAGGCAACGTACCGCACTCGCCGCGGACGGCACTTTTTCTGCAATTTTTCCAACTACATGTTTGTGAGCTAAAAATATCCAATGTCAAACGGAACAAGATATAACGAAAAGGATTTATTCCAACGATTGGAGGGGCTCTGCATCAAATTCGAAACACTCACGCACCCTCCCCTCCGAACTGTTTCAGAATCACAATCGTTACTCGCACAATTACCCGGCTCTCACATCAAGAATCTATTTTTGCGTGACAAAAAACGTACGTATTTCTTGCTGACGGTAGCTCAGAACAGAGATATCGATCTTAAGAAACTTCGATCTGTGATAGGTGCGAAAGGAACACTCTCGTTTGGTTCGCCCGAGGCTCTGATGGATCTGCTTGGCGTAAAACCGGGGGCTGTAACCCCTTTCAGTGTAATGAATGATCGAGACAAAAATGTAACCGCCTTCTTTGATAAATCACTTATCGAAATATCCACCATCAACGCCCATCCGCTCCGAAATGACATGACAACCACTTTGCACATCAGTGATCTTCTCAAATTCATGAAAGGCGAAAATCACCCCCCAATACTCATCGACTTTGACGATATTGATTAATTTCTCTAGTCCGGAAGGGGTTGTACATTTTGAAAAGAATCCCTTTTCTCTTTAGCGTTCTATCCCTTGCGCCCAACGGATAACTTTTTCGATGGTCAAGCCTTGAATTAATATTGAGAAAACAACCACCGTATAAGTCGCCGTCAAAATTAATGGTTTTGCACTGATATCGGGCAAGGATAAAGCAAGCGCCACTGAAATCCCCCCACGCAAACCAGCCCATGTCAAAATTATGACATCGCCACGTGGCTTTTCTACGAGTCGACTAAGAACCTGCAGCGGGGTAAAGACCGCCAGCCATCTCGCGCCGACAGCCAACGGCACACACAGAACACTAATCACGAGTATCGAGATTTGGTAAGACAACATTATTATTTGAAATCCTATCAAGACAAATAACGCCGCATTCAGTATTTCGTCGACAAGATGCCAAAACTGAGTGACATGAGACCTCGTCTCCTCGCTCATAGCTAAACGTCGCCCAGTATTCCCAATAAATACCCCTGCCACGACCATCGCTATTGGACCAGAAATGTGGAGATGCAGTGCGATGGTGTACGCTCCAGTAACGAGGGCAAGTGTTGTGATCACCTCGATGACATAGTCATCCATCCGCCTCATCAGGAGAAATGCAAAATAGCCGCACACAATCCCAAGCAACGCTCCTCCGAATGCTTCTCTTACGAACAAACCAACAATTTCTGAAGCGCCCAGAGCATGCCCGCCACCTCCAATTGATGCCCCAAAAGCAACGGTCACCAATATCGAATAAATAACAACCGCTACGCCATCGTTGAATAAGCTTTCGCCCGCGACTGTTGCTTCTAATTTTTTTGGAACTTTGACTCGTTTCAGCAACGCTAACACTGCCACCGGATCCGTCGGGGACACAACGGCACCAAAAATCAAACAAAGTAGATAGTCGATTTGAATGCCAAACAAATGACACAGGAAATAAAAACCACTTCCATTGATGATTGTAGATAAAATTACTCCAATTGTAGCTAAAGTCGCCACACGTATCTTTGCTTCAATCAAAGTCTCTAAATCGACATGCAATGCCCCGGCAAACAGAAGAAAACTGAGCATCCCATGCATTAGTGTGCGATTGAAATCAATTTCATCAAGCCAATTTTGAACTGTTTCTGAGACGCCAAGCACAGGAGCAATTGAATCAATTCCGAGTACAATCAACGCCGATATCAAAGCTATCAATACCAGACCAACGGTAATGGGTAATTTAAGGTAACGATGATTGATAAAACCAAAAATTGATACACACGTTAAAATAATGGCCGGCAATTCGAGCATGCTTCGTCCCCACCCTAACTAGAATTCCCATCAAAAAACGATCTTGGTAGAAAGAACGAAAGTTCTCCCCCTTCAATGCAGTTCC